>NZ_AHHC01000070.1:0-80248 GCF_000242655.1 Pseudomonas sp. PAMC 25886 | reverse complement strand
CTGGCCATCGAGTAATAGCGGCGTGCCGGAAGCCAGCAGCAACACGGCAGGGCCTGCGCCCACCAGCGCGGGAATCCCCAGGGCACGGGCGACGATGGCGCTATGGGCGGTGGCGCCGCCACGGGCAGTGAGGATGCCGGCGACGCGCACCGGGTCCAGGCGCGCCACATCCGATGGGCCGACTTCGTCCATCACCAAAATGTAGGGTTCATCGGGCTCCTGGGCCGTTTCGACGCCGCACAGTTGCGCCAGCACGCGGCGGCCAATGTCACGCAGATCGGCAGCGCGCTCGGCGAGCAAGGCGTCCTGCAGCGATTCCTGCTGTTTGGCGGCGGCTTCGATCACACTCATCCAGGCCGCTTCGGCGCTTTCGCCTTGCCTGAGACGGGTCTCGACTTCGTCGGTCAGTTCCGGGTCGTCGAGCATCTCCTGGTGGGTGATGAAAATCTCGCGGATGGCCTTGGATTTACTGCGCTCGATCAGGCCCTGGATATCCTGGCGCACGTCGGTCAACGCGGCGTGCAGACGTTGGCGCTCGATCACCGGCGACTCGCCGCGCAGCGGGTACTCGAAGGGTTGCAGCACCTGGATATGCGCCGGGCCAATTGCAATGCCGGGGGCGGCGGCGATGGCCTGGATCAGGCTGCCGGACACTGGCGCGCTGATCACCGGTTCGATGTCGACCACAGCCTGTTGAGCGCTGACCGCCGGCAGCGGCTCGACTTCTTCGCCCAGGCCTTCTTCCACTGCGGCCAGCAAGGCAGGCAAGGCGTCACCGGCAATGCCCGGTTCCGCGACAAACTCCAGCACCTGACCACGACGGGCGCCGAGGCTCAGCAGCTTGCTCAGGCTTTTTACCGACACCGCACTGACGTCGCCATCAACGATGCGCACACGAATTTCACCGTCAAAACTTTTTGCCAACTGCGCGAGGATCTTCGCGGGGCGTGCGTGCAGGCCATGGGCGTTGGCCAGGGCGATGCGCACGCTTGGCCAGTCGGCCGGCAACTCACCGCCGAGCACTTCCAGCACGGCGCGGCTGCTGGTGGCGCGCCCGAGTTCCTGGCCACGGCCTTCGATCAGCAAGGCGCACAGGCGTTCGAGCAGGGTCTGGTGCGCCTCACCGAGGCTGGCCAGGCAGAACAGGCCGCTCAAAGGCTGGCCCAGGTAACGCATGGGTTTGTCCGGGGTGACAAACGCCAGGCCGGGGCGCTTGACCGTCTGCTCGCTGTGCAGCCACCACAGGCCATCGCCCAGGGGCAGCGCGTCGACTTGTTGCAGCACGGCGGCAAAGCCATTGCTCACGCAATCGGCCTGGCGCAGCAGGCGTGCGCCTCTCCAGACAAGCTCTTCGAAATCGTCTGCCGACACACCCAGGCCGATCATCTGTGCGTCCAGCGCCAGCTCCTGCGGCGCACCTTGCAGCAGTTTCAGCAAGGCTTCGGCGGAGCTGGCGCGGCGCAGGGCCTGGCCCAGGTCGGTCTCGCCGAGGGCGCGGGTCAACAGTTGCAGCAGGCGCAGGTGTTCATCGGATTTGGCGGCAATGCCGATCGCCAGGTAGACGATCTGGCCATCGCCCCAATCCACACCTTCGGGAAATTGCAGCAGGCGCACGCCGGTGGCAAACACCTGGTCGCGGGTTTCGGGAGTGCCGTGCGGGATGGCGATGCCTTGGCCGAGAAAGGTCGAGCCTTGGGCTTCACGCGCTTGCAAGCCACTGAGGTAACCCTCGGCGACCAGGCCATCGGCCACCAGTTTTTCAGCGAGCAGTTGCAAGGCAGCAGACTTATCCACAGCCGTCTGGCCCATGGATATCTGCTCGTGGGTGAGCTCAAGCATGCCGTTCTCCTAGTTAGTGCGGCGGGCGCACTAGGTATTATTTTGAATAAATCAGTGCAAAGGCGTTCGAATAAATTGACTGAGTGGTCAGTTGGCAGGACCACGTTCGTCGCGATAATCGTAAAAATACGCTTGCTGAAACGTTTAATCTAGAATTTATGGCAGATTACGCGTTAATTACGCATGATTGAAGAGCCACTCGGCTGTTGAGTTGCGACAATGGTCGGCTGCAGTAATCGGTTACGATTGGACAAAATGTCGGGGCAAGCTCTAAAAAACAAGGAAATCCCGGTTTGAAACTCAGTGATATCGCGCGCATTGCCGGTGTGTCTGTGACCACCGCCAGCTACGTCATCAACGGCAAGGCCGAACAGCAACGGATCAGCAGCGCAACCGTCGAACGGGTGCGCGCCGTGGTTGAAGAACATGGCTTTACGCCCAATCCCCAGGCCGCCGGGCTGCGCAGCCGGCACACCCGTACCCTGGGTTTTATCCTGCCGGACCTGGAAAACCCCAGTTACGCTCGTATTGCCAAGCTGCTGGAGCAAGGCGCCCGGGCGCGCGGCTATCAACTGCTGATCGCCAGCTCCGACGACGACGCCGACAGCGAGCGGCAATTGCTGCAACTGTTCCGCGCCCGCCGTTGCGATGCGCTGTTTGTTGCCAGTTGCCTGCCGGCCAGCGACGACAGCTACCGCGAGCTGCAAGCCAAGGGCTTGCCGGTCATCGCCATCGACCGGGTCATGGAGTCTACGCAGTTTTGCTCGGTGGTCAGTGATGATCGCCAGGCCTGCCAACAGTTGACCAGCAGCCTGCTGCAACCGCTGCCCAAGCAGATCGTGTTGATCGGTGCGCGGCCAGAGCTGAGCATCAGCCAGGAACGTGCCGCCGGCTTCAAGGAAGCGCTGAAAGACTTCGGCGGTGAAGTGCTGATCGAACAGGGCGAGGCCTTCAGTCGCGACTGTGGCCGACAGCTGATGGAGCAATTGCTGCAAAGCCTGGGGCATTTGCCTGACGCACTGGTGACGACGTCCTACGTCCTGCTGCAAGGGGTGTTTGATGCGTTGCATGACTTCCCGCTCAAATCCCGCCCTCTGCGCCTCGGCACGTTTGGCGACACCCAGTTGCTGGATTTCCTGCCGCTGCCGGTGAATGCCATGGCCCAGCAGCATCAATTGATCGCCGACACCGCGCTGCGCCTGGCGCTGGCGGCCATTGAAGAGCAGCACTACCAGCCTGGCGTGCATGCCATCGGCCGCACGTTCAAGCAGCGGATTCACTCGGAGTAAGCGGTGTGGAGCTGATCGACAGCCACACCCACCTGGATTTTCCGGACTTCGACGCCGACCGCGGCGAAGTCCTGAGCCGCAGCCGCGAGTTGGGCGTGCGCAGGCTGGTGGTGCTGGGGGTCTATCAGCAGAATTGGCAACGGCTGTGGAACCTGGTGCAAACAGACGCGGGTCTGTTCGCCGCGTTCGGCCTGCACCCGGTGTACCTCGATGACCATCGCCCCGCCGACCTGACGGAACTGGGCGACTGGCTGACCCGCCTGAGCGGCCACCGGCAACTGTGCGCCGTGGGGGAAATCGGCCTGGATTATTTCCTCGAACAGCTGGACCGCGAACGCCAGCAAGTGCTGTTTGAAGCACAGCTGAAGCTGGCGGTGGATTTCCAGCTACCGGCGCTGCTGCATGTGCGTCGCAGCCACGCCGCCGTGATCGCCACGCTCAAGCGCATTCGCCTGCCACGGGGCGGCATCATTCACGCGTTTGCCGGCAGCCATGAAGAGGCCCGCGAGTACATCAAGCTCGGTTTCAAACTGGGCCTGGGCGGCGCGGCGACATGGCCCCAGGCCCTGCGCATGCACAAGGTGATTGCACGCTTGCCGCTGGAAGCCGTGGTGCTGGAAACCGACTCACCGGACATGGCACCCGTGATGTACCCCGGCCAGCGCAACAGCCCCGAACACCTGCCGGACATTTGTGCCGCACTGGCGGAGCGCATGGGCATCAGCCCTTCAGTGTTGGCTGAGGCGAGCACTCGCAATACCTGCGAGCTGTTCAATTGGTAGGGGTTTTACCTCACGCAGTGTCAGGGTCATCCGCTGCCGGTGACGGGCATAGCGCAACGTCATGAAGTAAATCAGTACCGCCATCAGCGAGACATTGAGCTGCCCGGCCACACTGATCAGCCCTATCCACTCGGCGACCAGCGCCACCAGCAGCGCCGCGCTGGTCAGCACGATCATGCTCGGACGCAGCAGGCCAAGATTGTCCAGGGACTTGAACTGCTTCAACTGTTTGGGGCAACTCGGCTCCACACCTTTGTGGCAGTACGGGCATTCAAAAGGTTCGTTGATGGCAATGGCGTTGAGTTGCCAGGGCTTGAGCTCAAAGGACACCTTGCACAGGACGCAATGCCCTCTGACGCCGACAATGGCAGCGGTCATAACCGAACCTCCGCGAAAATGGATGGCACAAATTCTCGCCCATTTTGGCAGCCGGAAAAGATCAACGCCAAAAACAAGACAAGTGCCACGCCACCTACGAAGAAATCCTACAGCCAAACCTCACACCCGAAACGCACCGATCAACTGCTTCAGCTCGATCACTTGCAACGACAATTGCCGGCTGGCCTCTTCGGTCTGGTGTGCGCCCTGCGCTGCGTGTTCACCGGCACGGTTGATTTCGACGATGTTCTGGTCGATGTCGTGGGCCACGGCGGTCTGCTGCTCGACAGCGGCGGCAATCTGCTGGTTCTGGTCAACGATCATGCCCACGGCACCGAGGATATTTTCCAGGGCCTGCTGAACCTTTTCCGACTGCCCCACCGTGCCATTGGCCATCTCGTGGCTGGTGCCCATGGCCTTCACCGCTGCGCCGACGCCGCTGTGGAGCTTGGCGATCATCTGCTCGATTTCTTCGGTGGAGTGCTGGGTGCGCCGGGCCAGGGTGCGCACCTCATCGGCCACCACGGCGAAACCGCACCCTTGCTCACCGGCGCGCGCAGCTTCAATGGCGGCATTCAGCGCCAGCAGATTGGTTTGTTCGGCGATGCTCTTGATCACCTCGAGCACGCGGCTGATGGACTGGCTGTCGATGGCCAACTGGTTGATCACGCGCACCGATTGATCGATCTCCGAAGCCAATGCCGCAATGCTCCCTTGCTGGGATTGCACCAGGCCGCGGCCGCTGACGGTTTCATCGTTGACGCTGTGAGCGCTGCTGACCGCCGCCGCCGCGCTGCGCGCCACTTCCTGGGCGGTGGACGACATCTGGTTCATGGCGGTCGCCACTTGTTCGATCTGGCTGCGCTGGCCGGACACGGCCTGGTTGCTGCTGGCCGAGACCGACTCCACTTGCCCGGCCTGGTGTTCTACCTGGTTGACGGTGTGCCCTACCCGCTCGATCAAGTCATGGATTTTGGCCACGGTGCCGTTGAACACCTGGCCCAGATCCCCCAGCTCGTCGCGGCTGTGGGCAACGAACGTCACGGTCATGTCGCCCGCCGCCACCTTGTCCATCATCGCTCCGAGACGGCGCAGGGTGGTGCGGGTGGACGCGTAGAAGCCGGCGTACAGGTAGAAGATCAGCAAAAACACCGACGCCAGGGCCGCGACCAATCCGATCATGTGCGTGCGGTTTTCTGACAGGCGCTGCTCCAACTGTTGTTCGAGAAACGTCAGGGTGGCTTCGTCGAGCTGATAGGTCTTGGCCATCAATGCACTGACTTCGTCGTAGAAACCTTGCCATGGGGCGTCGAGGGTTTCGGCCATCACCACGCGTTCTTCGAACACCTCGCTGCCTTGCTTGAGGCTGGCCCGGCTCGCGTCCGCCAGGCTCGCCAGGGCGGCATGAGCGGGTTTACTGGCGCCAAGAGCATCTTGCAGTTTCAGGCCGTATTCGGCCTGGAGCTTCTCCAATTGCTGCAGCAATTCATCAAAGCGGGTGCTGGAAGATGAGTTGAGAAAGCCCTGGCCCAACGAATACGCGCCCATCGCCCGGCCTTCGCCCAGGGTTTGAGTGACTTGCGGGGTGACGCTGGTGATCAGTTCGCTGAGTTGACGCAGATCGCCCTGGGGGTCGCGGCTCAAGCCCGACTGGCTGGCGATGATCTGGCTGAGCATCTGCGCCTTGTTGAGCAGTTTGCCGATCAGCGCGCTTTTGCTGAGCAGCGAGGTTTCCTGTTGTTGGGCCTTGAAGGCGGCGATCATTTCATCGCGCTTGGCGTCGAAGGCGGCGGCCTGCTCGGGGTCGGTGGACAGGGCGTGAAAGCTTTGCAGGCGCTGCAGCAGGCTCTGTTCGAGGGCGCCGATCTTGCTTTCGATATCGCCGGCCTTGCCTGACTGGCCGAGGGTTGCGTTGATCTGCACCTGGTTGTTCAGGGTTTCCAGGTCGCGGCGCAGGGCCAGGCTGCTGGTCAGCAGGTCGAGGCTTTGCAACTCGACGCGGGTGCCCTGGAATTCACGCCAGGAGTCGCGCACCAGGTAATAGTTGGTGGCCAGCATCGGCAACAGGAACAGCACGCTGATAAGGCTGAACTTCATGCCGAAGGTCAGGCGGTTCATGAACGCGACGGCGGGATAGAGCAAGCTCTTCACAGGTGAACTCCCTTTTCTTTTATTTTTATTGAGGGCGCAGGGCGGCGGCAGATAGCCACTATTTGGCGCTCTGTCTGTATAGCTCAATTCGAAAAGGAGGTTTGTAACTTAAGGTTAACGGCAGGCGCGAGTGGCTCGCGCCTGCCGGTGTCGATCAGGGCAGCACGGTCCAGATGGCGAAGCCGGCGTACCACAGCACAGCGGCGCGCAGCAGCAATTCCCAGATTCGATCCAGGCTGTTGATACCCTCGGGCCCCACTACCGGCGGCGGGATTTCAGCGGCCACCAGGCCGACCTTGTCCACCAGTTGCGCCGCCGTGATGTCCCAGCTCAGCAGCTCATGCAGCATCACCCGGCCGACCGCCACAAAGTTGCCCACCAGGGCAAAGCTCGCCGCCAGCAGGCGTACCGGCAACCAGTCGAACGCGTGGCGCAATTGCCCGGCGCGCTCGGCCACCAGCGGGTTCTGGCTGTTCTCGGTCGCCAGCGCCAGCAGCCGGTAGGCCAGGGCCGCCACCGGGCCGAGGAGGAAATACCAGAAAATCACCGCGAAGAAACTTTGGTAGGCCTGCCACAGCAGATGGCCCTGGACCCTTTCCAGCAACTGCTCCCCGCTGTCGGCGCTGATGCTCAAGTCGCGCTCGGCCACATGTTCGGCCGCTTGCAGGTCACCCCGGCGCCAGGCATCCCGAAACGGTCCCAACCCGGCCAATAAATCGCCACGGCCCAGGCTGTAGATCACCACCAGCAAGTGCACCGGCAGCGCCAACAGGCCATACGCCACTGGCTCCAGCACCAGCAGCAACAGCGCGAGCAAGGCCACCGGCAACAGCACCAGCAGCGCGAGGATCAGCCAGGGCTGTTTGCCGAGGCTGGCGCTCGATTCCAGCTTGGCCAGTTCCCGCAGCCAACCGCCATCACGTTGAATACGCTGGCGCAGGGCCGAGAATTTCTCGATCCATACCGCCAGCACCAACACCAGAAAACTCATTGTGCGTGTCCTCCATCCTGCAAGGCGCTGCGAAAGCGCGCCCAATCAAAAGCGGGTCCGGGGTCGGTCTTGCGTCCCGGGGCGATATCGCTATGGCCACAAATGCGCTGGCGGGTAATGCCCGGGTACGCCGCCAGCAACTGGCGCGTCAGGGTGATCAGGGATTGATACTGGGCATCGGTGAAAGGCAGGTCGTCAGTGCCTTCCAGCTCGATCCCCAGGGAAAAGTCGTTACACGTCTCACGCCCCTCGAAGCTTGATACACCGGCATGCCAGGCCCGGTCCCGGCACGAGACAAACTGCGTCACCGCGCCATCACGCTCAATCAGAAAATGCGCAGAAACCCGTAGGTCGGCAATGCCTTCAAAGTAGGGATGTTCCGTGACATCCAGGCGATTCTGGAAAAACTCGTGCACCTTGCCGGTGGCGAATTGCGCAGGCGGCAAGCTGATGTTGTGCACCACCAACAGGGAAATCTCGCCACCGGGGCGCTCGTTGAAGTTGGGCGAGGGGCAATGACGAATGCCCTGGCACCAACCGCTGGCGGGGTCCAACTGCATACAGGTTCCTTGAACGAGGCTGGGGTGACTCAGTATGCCGCGTTCCACTGCCCGGTTGCGATCACTTGGCGCGATGAAGTTGACGCAGGTTGCCAATCACCGAGGCCAGGGCCCGGTCGAACAGCAGTGCATCATCCAGGGTTCGCACCGCGCCGCGCTTGAACTCCAACGCCAGTTCGACCGGGCTTTTCTCCAGAACCTTAAGGCCGGTTCGATTGACGAAAATACAGGTATCGCCCGGCGCAATAATCGCCGTCAGCTTGCAGCGCAGGGTGTTTTCAGGGTCTTCCTGGAACTCGACCCAGCAACCGACGCGCAATTGGCGGGCCTTGAGCAGGTCGGGATCATCTTCCGGCAGGCTCACCGTAATAGCCGGTGCTGCAGGGCTGAGGACGAACGCCTCGCGTACCTCGATCTGCGACACCGACGGCGGGTCGTCGGCGTTGCCCCGGAATGACTGGACATGCAGGGTTTGCAACCGGGTGAAAAATTCCCGGGTGATGAAGGGATCAAACGCCGCGCCGCTCAAGCCGTCGCGCAAGGCCTTGAGCAGGCCTGGCAACTGCTCCAGCAAGTGCCGGCCGGCTTCGGTGTGTTCGCTCAGGCCGACACTCCAGATCAACTCGTCCATGGTGCGCAGCCCGGCCGCCCATTGCGGCGAGTGTTCACCGTGCTTCAGGCAGGCCAGCAACAGTACCTGGCTCCAGGCCTGCTGCAGGAACTGCACCACGAACTCGGGCAGCACTTTGCCCAGCAGCCGCTGATTCAGGGCCTCGGCCACTCGCTGACGGGCGATTTCGGTACGGGCGCGCCCTTCTTCCGCATCACGGGTGCGTTGCTCCAGCAACTCGCTGCGGCGCCGCTCGTCATGGGTAAACGCGGTGAACTCCGTCAGTAGTTGGGAAAAAATCGCCGGGTCATCGACAAAATCGTTCAACAACCGCTGCACCACTTGCTCGATGTGCAGGTACAGGCTGTCGCGCTGATAGTCGTCGCGGCGGCTCCAGCCCATGGCTGCTGCGGCGATTTCATTGAGCAGGCGTCGCGCCGGGTGATTGGCGCGACTGAAGAAGCTCTTGTCCAGCACCGCCACTTTCAGCATCGGAATCTGCAGCCGGGCGATCAACGCCTTGAGGGACTCGGGCACCGTGCCGTCATTGAGGATGAACTCGAAGAGCATGGCGATCAGGTTGATCACATCCTCGTCCGCGTCCTCCACCACCCGCGACTTGCCACTCTTGACGCTGACCCGGGTGAGCAGTTGTTCAAGCTGGTTGCGCAGGTCGAAATCATCCTCGACCTCGGGCGCAGGCACATATTGCTGCAAATGGGAGAGCAGGCGCAGCAGGTCACGGGTGGAAATGGGCTGGGTCTCGGCGCTGGCCTCAAGGGTGGGCGCCACACTGCCGCGCACCGCAGACAGCAACTCCTGCAAGGCCGCGAAGACTTCCTGCCCGCTGTCGTCGGCGGGATGGCTGGCGATGGGCGGGGCGTCTTCGGGCAAATCCGCGGTGGCAACGGCGCGACGCGACGGCACGGCCTTGAGTTCAGGCAATACGCCGGTGGCGATCAATAATTGATTGGCTTCGCCGTATAACAGATCGGCGTCACTGAGCACGTACTTTTCAAACAGCTTGAGAATGATCAGCTTGACCCGGATTTCCACGCCAAGGCTGCGCCCTGCCTGCAGAAAGAACGCGCACAACATCGCCGGGCCCAGGGGGTTATCCCGATCATCCAGGCGTTTGTCGAGCAACGCGCCCAGTCGGGCCGTCAACTGCCCCAGGGCCAGGCCGTCCCGGCGCAGCACCTTGCCCAGCATGGCCTCCAGAGCGACGGCTTTTTCCAGTTCGTCACCCGAGACACCGGGCACCGCCGTGTAGGACACCACCGGAATCAGTTGCAGCTCGCCGCGCTCCACATTGCCAAGGTTGGCAAACGCCTCGTAGAGCTGCTCCATGAAACCGCGCTCGAAATTCTTGCGCTTGAGGCGCAGATCGCGCATGGCTTCAAAGAAAATACCGTGGTCGACGTTGCTGCGGGTCTTGTCGGCCATTTCGAACAGGGTGTCGTCAGCGTTATCAAACAGCTCCTGCAGCCCCTGT
Source organism: Pseudomonas sp. PAMC 25886 (assembly GCF_000242655.1). NCBI lineage: Bacteria > Pseudomonadati > Pseudomonadota > Gammaproteobacteria > Pseudomonadales > Pseudomonadaceae > Pseudomonas > Pseudomonas sp. PAMC 25886. The sequence continues at coordinate 70,153 of NZ_AHHC01000070.1, read as the reverse complement.
TTGAGCTGCTGTGCCGCCTTGTCACGGACCTGGAGCAACACCACCGGCAGGCGGGCAAGCGGCGACGGCGTCGCCCGTGCCTTATTGATCGGCACCACCTTCCCGTCATTGTGCATCCTGGCCTCCTGAAACGGCGGTATTCGATGTTGTGAAAGATCGGTGCAGTCACGGAGCAAAACGCCCCGGAGCACTGCGAAAATCGGACCATCACTGCGACGTCAAAGCTATGACGCCAATTGCAAGGCGCGAGATTATCTTGCAAATGGGGGTTGTTGCGCCAGCAAACTCTGTGACTGCCGTGTAAATGAGCACCGCACGCCGCGTCAATGGCACCTGCTGCCTTGGGTTAAGGCCCGCCCTGCCCCTATAATCCAGGCACTTTGTTTGTGGAGCCTGTTATGCCCAATCTTCGTCTAGCCGACCTGACCGCCGAAATCGAAGCCAACGTGCGTCGCGCATTGCTGGAAGACATCGGCAGTGGGGATATCACCGCACAACTGATCCCGGCCGAACGCCTGGCCAAGGCCACGATCATCACCCGCGATGCCGCCGTTATCAGCGGCACGGCCTGGGTGGAAGCGGTGTTTCGCCAGCTGGACCCGCGCGTTGCTGTGCATTGGCAGGTGCGCGACGGCGAGCGCGTCAGCCCGAACCAGGTGCTGTTTCACCTGGAAGGCCCGGCTCGATCGCTGCTCAGTGGCGAACGTTGCGCGCTGAATTTTCTACAACTGCTGTCAGGCGTTGCCACGCGCGCCCAGTATTTGGCGGACTTTGTCGCGTCTACCCAGGTCAAGCTGCTGGACACCCGCAAGACCCTGCCCGGCCTGCGCCTGGCGCAGAAGTACGCGGTGACCTGCGGCGGTTGCCACAACCATCGCATCGGCCTGTATGACGCGTTCCTGATCAAGGAAAACCACATCGCGGCCTGCGGCGGCATTGCCCAGGCCATCAGCGCCGCCCACAAGATCGCCCCGGGCAAGCCGGTGGAAATCGAAGTGGAAAGCCTGGAGGAGTTGCGCGAAGCATTGGCGGCGGGCGCCGACATCATCATGCTCGATGAACTGAGCCTGGATGACATGCGCGAAGCCGTGCGCCTGAACGGCGGCAAAGCCAAGCTGGAAGCCAGTGGGGGGATTAACGAAAGCACCCTGCTGCCCATCGCTGAAACCGGTGTGGACTACATCTCCATCGGAGCGATGACCAAGGATGTGAAGGCGGTGGATTTGTCGATGCGGCTGAGTCTGTAAAGTAACCCGCAGGAGCACACCTATGTGGCGAGGGGGCTTGTCCCCCGCTGGGCTGCGCAGCAGCCCCAAGAGATCGCCGCATTCTGCCAGCAAGAACTGGGGAGCAGGTTTAAGGGCTGCTTCGCAGCCCAACGGGGGACAAGCCCCCTCGCCACAAAAGCTCGCTCGGTTACGACTCAGATCGCGAGGTTATTCATTCCGCAATACTCATTCCAGTCGACACCCAGCACCTCGGCGGCCTCCTTGTGCAATGCCAGGCGCGCGGCCTCGAACTCTTCGGGGGTGGAGGTGTACTTCAGGGTCAGTTCCCATGGCTGCAAGCCCTGGGCCTCGGCCTCATCCTCAAATGACCATTGGATCTGGTCCCTTTGATCATCGGCGCTCAGGTCCTTGATCTCATCCAGCAGTTCCGGCGACTCCGCGACGTACTTTTTGAGGGCTGCTTCGTGCCGCGCTTCCTGGGTCATTTCTTGTGTGGTCATGTCGTTCTCTTAGATCGAGGAATGGGGATGCATCTGGGTCATCAAGGTCGCGCAGATACAAAAGAACAGGCATGAATACCGGTTCGTCTGGCCTTCAGAACCATTCTGGGATCATCTGAAAACTGTGTTGCCTTTTTGCCCGAGACAGGAATCGAACCTGCGACCTTCGCGTTACGAGTGCGCTGCTCTACCGGCTGAGCTACACGGGCGGTGGGCTAAAGCTAGCACTGCCTTGGACGTCCGGCAACTCACTGCTTTTCGAGAGCAATCACACCCTGCACCCAGAAGCGTGGCTGCAGGTGCCCGTTGCTCAGGGTCATGTAGTGCTCGCTACGCTCCGTGAGGCGGGGCACGTCACGAATCGCGACAAACACCAGCAGGCCGACGGCCACGATACTCGCCGCGATCCAGGTCTTGTACAACATCGGCGCCTGGGCGACCGGTGGAGTTCTCCATACATGCAATGCCATCAGCCATCCGGCCACCAGCGCCAGCCAGAGTTGCGAAACCGGCATCACGATCACCCCATCCACCTGGGCCTGGGTCAGCGCACCAATCAGCGAGGCAAACAGGCACAGCCGCAGCAGATCCACGGGCGCCAACGACAACGCACGTTCACGCAATACGCCCACGGTTGCCCAACCCGCCCACGCAACCAGCGCGATCACACACAGCGTCGACGGCACGCCCCATTCGCTGGCCCACTGCAGAACCGCCTGGTGAGGGTGAGCGGCAATGTCGTTGGCAATATCGGCGAAATGCATCGGCCCGAAGCCCAGCAAAGGACGCTCAAGAATCATGTTCCAGGCTTGCCACCAGATGGGCCCACGCCCTGACAAACTGGTCGTCAGGCGGTCTACGGCACCGTTGGAAATTTCAATCCCCAAGTAACCTGCCAACACGGTGAACATCAACCAATACAACAACAAGCCGCAGGCCAGCGCCGCCAACTGCCAGGCCAGCCAGCGCCGCCCCGGCGCCCCCAAAAACACCAGCAAGGAGCCGGCAGCTCCCATACCGAGCCACGTGCCACGGGTACCGCCGCTGATCGCAATCAGCCACCAGACACAGAGCAGCATAAACACCATTGCCCGCGCAGTACGCGAGACAGTTGAAAGCAGCAAGGGAAGCGCCAGCAGCGGCAGGGTGAAGGTCTGGAACTGACCATAGAAGCGCTTGTTGGAGAATCCGGACAGCAGCAAATCGGTGTTCAGTGCCGTTTCACCGCTGGTAAACGCGAGGAAGCCGGCATACAGGTACTGAATGCTTTTGATCAGGCACAGCAGCAATACGAACAGGATCAGGACGCGGTCCAGGGATTCATCGCCATTGCCCCTGACCCGACTGAAAGCAACGGCGATGGCACCGCAACTGATGGCCATCGCCAGTTCGGTCAAGGCCCAGACTGGCTGATGGGCCAACACTGCAGACACCAGCCCCATCCCCCCAATCAGCGCCACCCCGAGCGCTGTCGGCCTATCGACGCATTGCTTTGCCCGTGGTGAGCTAAGCCCATACACCACCGCACACAGCGCCACCGATATCTGCACCACACGTTGCCAGTCGTGGCTGCTGAAAGGCGCGCAAATCGCCAGCGTCAGCAAACACATCACCAGCACAAGGAACGTGCTCCCCCGCAACTGTACGGACAACGTCATCGGCAACCTCTACTTCCTTGTGGCGCATAGGGAGCGGTTTACACAAACGCTCTCCCTTGTTGCGTAAACAGTAGACGACCTTGCTATCAGGCGCCGCCGGAGGCACAACCTTTGGCAGCGAATGAGTCTTCTGCCGTGGTGGTGCACTTCCAGCCGGTCGTGGCGCTACGGGTCAAGGTGATGCTCTTGCCCAGGACCGGCGCGGGCGCGTCGAGGATTTCGCAGGCAATCGTACCCGCGCCCGTGGCGACGTCACCGGTAACATCAATCTTGCAGTTGGCCGTGGGGCTGGTCCCGCCAATCAACGCCAGGGTTGGCGCCGTGCCTTGGTTCAGCGTGTCTTCAAAGCCCGCCTTCAGCGCGGAGATTTCAGCCAGCCCAGCGGTGAACTTGGCCTTGGCCTGGTGCTTGGTGTACATGGGCAGGCCGATGGTGGCCAAAATGCCGATGATCGCCACGACGATCAACAACTCGATCAAGGTAAAGCCTTTCTGACGCATCACATTCACTCTCCAGAATAAAACCTGTCGCAAGGCGCATCCTGCACCCCGTCTCGGTAACCGCGCCAGTGTACTCACCCCCGCGCAACCAATCCTGTACAAGACGCACAAACTGACATTTTTTCGCTGAAGACGCCCCTGCCCGAATCCGTCACCTGACTAAGCTATAAATCTTCCACTGTCTGTGTGCGGAACTGCGAAATGAATGATGTTTCAGCGATCTATGCCTGGGAAGGCGTCAACCGCAAAGGGCGCAAAGTGTCTGGGGAAACCAGCGGCCATAATCCTGCGTTGATCAAGGCGCTATTGCGCCAACAAGGGATCAGCCCCGGGCGTGTACGGAAAAAAATCACCGGCTGGCCGAGCCTGGCTACGCCAGTCAAGCCGGCAGAGATCGCCCTCTTCACTCGCCAACTGGCAACGCTGCTAAAGGCCGGCATCGCGCTTTTGCAGGCACTGGACATCATCGCCGAAGGCGTCGACAACCCGCACCTGCGTGCCCTGGTTCAGGGCTTGAAACAGGAGATCGCCGCCGGCAGCAGCCTGACCGCCGCCTTGCAGAAACAGCCACGTTACTTCGATGAGCTGTACTGCAACCTGATTGCAGCGGGTGAGCAGGCGGGCGCACTCGAGGCACTGCTGGAACGGGTCGCCATTCACCTGGAAAAAAGCCAACAGTTGAAAGCCAAAATCAAAAAGGCCATGACCTATCCCATGACCGTTCTGGCAGTCGCCACCCTGGTCAGTGCGATCTTGCTGATTCACGTCGTGCCGCAGTTCCAGGGCCTGTTTGCCGGCGTCGATGCCGAGTTGCCGGGCTTTACCCTCGGGGTCATCAGCCTGTCGGAGTTTATGCGGCATAACGGCTGGGTGCTGATCCTGGTCGCGGGCACCAGTTTTGCGGGGCTGCGCAAAGCCTATCGCTCATCGACAGGCTTTCGTCACTGGCTCGATGCCAGTTTGTTGAAAGCACCCGTGGCAGGCACACTGCTGAAAAAATCGGCGGTCGCCCGCTACGCCCGCACGCTCTCGACGACCTTTGCTGCGGGCGTACCACTGGTGCAAGCACTGGATTCAGTGGCAGGCGCCACGGGGAATGGGCTGTTCAAACAGGCAATCAATCGTATGCGCCACGACGTATCAACCGGAACCCAACTGAATGAATCCATGGCTGTCAGCGGCCTGTTTCCCGGCATGGCGATCCAGATGACCGCCATCGGCGAGGAGTCGGGCACGCTCGACCATATGCTGGAAAAAGTCGCCAGCCATTACGAGGCAGACGTCGACCACCTGGTGGACAACCTCACCAGCCTGATGGAGCCGCTGATCATGGTGGTACTGGGGGGCATCGTCGGGGCTTTGGTGCTCGCCATGTACCTGCCGATCTTTCAGCTCGGTACGGCCTTTTGAGCACGCCACTGACTGAAATCCTTGTTTATCAGCCCTGGGTGTTTGTATCAGGCGCACTGGTGCTGGGGCTTATTGTCGGCAGCTTTATCAACGTGCTGGTGTGGCGCCTGCCAAAGATGCTGGAGCGTGAATGGCGAGCCCAGGCCCATGAAGTCCTTGGCCTTCCCGCCGAGCCCGCTGCCGCCCCCTATAACCTGATGCGGCCCAACTCCTGCTGCCCGAACTGCAGCCACCCGATTCGCCCCCGGGAAAATATTCCGCTGGTCAGCTATTTACTGCTCAAAGGGCGCTGCTCAAGTTGCGATCAACCTATCGGCTCGCGGTACCCCTTCACCGAATTGGCGTGCGGGTTGATCTCTGCGGTTGTCGCCTGGCATTTCGGTTTTGGCTGGGCAGCCGGTGCGGTGATGGTGTTGAGTTGGGGACTGCTGGCGATGAGCCTGATCGATGTCGATCACCAACTGCTGCCGGACGCGCTGGTGCTGCCGTTGCTGTGGATGGGGCTGATCCTCAACAGTGTTGGCGTTTTTGTGTCATTGCCCGATGCGCTCTGGGGTGCGGTAGCCGGCTACACGAGCCTGTGGTCGGTGTTCTGGTTGTTCAAGCTGATTACCGGCAAGGACGGTATGGGTTACGGTGATTTCAAGTTACTCGCAATGCTCGGCGCCTGGGGCGGCTGGCAAATTCTGCCGATGACGCTGTTGCTGTCATCCCTGGTGGGCGTGATGGGTGGCCTGGTTCTATTGCGCCTGCGCAAAGCCCAAGCCTCCACTCCAATGCCTTTTGGTCCGTATCTGGCAATTGCCGGCTGGATTGCATTGCTCTGGGGTGGTCAAATAACCGACTTCTATTTGCAGTCTGTCGGTTTCAGATGACCACTTCTGTTGCAACACCCTGGATTCTCGGCCTCACTGGCGGTATCGGCAGTGGCAAAAGCGCGGCAGCTGAACACTTCGTACGGCTTGGCGTGGACCTGATTGACGCCGACCACGCCGCGCGCTGGGTAGTCGAGCCCGGGCGCCCTGCCCTGGCGCAGATTGCCGAGCATTTCGGGGCGAGCGTGCTACAGCCTGACGGGCAACTGAACCGTGGGGCGCTGCGCAAGCTGATCTTCGAAGTGCCTGACGAACGCCGTTGGCTGGAGGCGTTGCTGCACCCGCTGATCACCGAAGAGATTCGCAGCCACCTGGCGCGCGCCCAATCGCCTTACGCGATCCTGGTGTCACCGTTGCTGATCGAGTCCGGCCAGTACACCATGACCCAGCGCGTGCTGGTGATCGACGTGCCGCAATCGTTGCAGATTCAGCGTACCCTGCAGCGCGACGGCATCAGCGAAGAACAGGTGCAGGCGATTCTCAAGGCCCAGGCCACCCGTGAAGACCGCCTGCGCCACGCCGATGACGTGCTGGTCAATGACCAGGACCTGGCCCGGCTGCATGCCGAGGTCGAGCGACTGCACCACTTTTACCTTACTTTGCGTGGAGGCCGATCATGAGCCAACCCTTGACCGTCGAATGCCCAACCTGCGGTGCACCCGTGGAATGGAAAGCGACCAACCCCAACCGCCCGTTTTGCTCGGACCGCTGCAAACTGATCGATCTGGGCGCCTGGGCGTCGGAAGAACACAAGATCCCGGTCAGCCCGGACGCCGAAGACGAACTGTTCTCCGAAGACTTTCAGCCCAAACACTAAGGCCGCATAAAGCCATAGTCCTGCTGGTCGTCGAGATTCTCTGCAAGGTATTGCAGCTCGTCGGCCAGGTCTTCAAAACTGCGCACGCCCTTGCTCTGCTGCACCACCGCACTGAGCATGGCCCGCAGGGTCAAGCCCGGGTCAAAGCCGATTTCCTGCGCCGCGTCCTGGCTTCTGCGTAACTCCTGCCGCGCCCACTCGTACACACTCATGATTCCGTGCTCCTGGAAATTTTGCAGAGCATGCGACCACTTGCGCGTGCAGGATTTGACCTGGATCAAGGCCGTGGATCGTCATCCTTCCAGGGCGCCGAGAGGTAGCGGGTGCGGTTGAATGTCTCCAGCCACTCCGGGCAGAACACCACCAGGGCGCTGATCACCATGCCGTTGATAAAGGCCTCGGGAAAAATGATCAGCCACAAATAGCCGACAAAATCCTCGATCCACTCCGGCATCGCAAAACGGCCGTCGAACCACAACAACCCCAGGCCCACCAGCAGGCACAACAAAGCCGACAACGCGGCCGCGAAAAATCCCGAGCAGAAGATATACACAAAGGGATTGCGCGGCTTCGCCCGCTCCACCAGCAGCGCACAGCCTTCGGTGACCAGTACCGGCAGCAGGATCAGCAGCATGCCATTGACACCCACGGCGGCCAGGTCCTGGCGGCCGAGCAACACCAGGCCGAGCTGTGCGGCCAAGCCACCGACGATCGCCAGGGGCCAATCGAGCAGCAAGGTCACGGCGGTCATGCCGATGAAGTGGTAGGACACCCCCGTGTCGAAATCCCGGCGTACCAGCCACAACATAAACAGCGCGAACACCGTGCCAAACAGCAAATGCTGGCGCCGCCGGTCAGCAAACAGCTCGACCCACGGCGAGCGCAGGAGCGCCCACATCACCACCGGCGCATACAGCAGCCAGCCGATGCTGAGGGTTTCCGGCGCCAGCACCGCGGCGCTGATCACGGCTGCACCTGCTCCAGGGCCTGGCGCAACTCAGCGGCGGAGTCGTATTCATGCTGTGCCACCAGCTTGCCGTGATCCAGTTGCAGCCACAGCACTTTATCCACAGCAGCCGGATAGCGCGGGCTTATACGCGCATCGCGATCAAGCATGACCCGATAGTTGTAGGCCTGCATGGCCGGCACCGCGAACATCTTCGCAATCAGCCGCGGCATGCGCTGGATATCGGCGAGAAACACCGCATGTCGCGCCTCCAGATAGCCCTTGGGCTGCCCTTGCAGCGCTGCGTCGACGATTTTTGCGGCGTCCATGCTGCGCGCTACCAACAAGGATTGCGCCTGGTCATCCAGGGTGTAGGCCTGGTCGAACTGGTCAAGCAATGTCCAGGGTGCAACACGCTCACCCACTTCGACGGCCTGGGCCCACACGGGTAAAAGACTCAAGAACAGCACCACAAAAAACTTCACTGCACACTCCTCATGCCTGGGGGAACTGTCGAGTAGCCAGTCTACACCGACCTTTTGATACGGGACTTCCTGCGGTCATCATTTGGACGCTAAGCTGGTGACATGGATGACTCAGATTATTTGCGCCTGCTCACCGTAGCGGCCGAACAAGCCAATGCGTTCCTGTCCAATGCCCGCAAATGGGAGCGTGAGCGTTGGGTCTGCCAGCGCCTGCTGCAAGGCTTGAACGTGCCCTACCGCGCCGAAGAATTCCACGCCGCCGGGCAAGAGCCGCCGGATGTGCTGTTTCGCGATGCCAGCTTCGAGGTGTTTTTCGTACTCGATGAAGGCCGGCGCCTGAACGACGAGTGGCGCGACGAACTGCTGCGTCGGCGCAGCGCCTTTTCCCTGAGCCAACTGGTTCGACGAGAAGCCAAACCCCGGCGCATTCCCGCCCACGAATTCCTGCTGCGCCTGGCGCCCACACTGCGCAAGAAGGCGCACAACTATAAAGAGCGCGGGATGGACCTGGGGGAGCTGGACCTCATCGCCTTCGCCAGCCTCAAGCGCGAAGTACTGGACCTCAACAGCCATTTTCCACCACCCACCGAGTACCTGCGCCAGGGGTGGCGCTCACTGTCCCTCGTGGGTCCGACCTTTGCGCGCGTATTGTTTGCTCATCCGGACGCTCCGGACTTCTTGCGCAACAATCTGGGGCGCAGCATAGTGTTTGATGTGGGCATCAGCCTGTGATCAGGTTGGCGACTATGCTTCTGGCAATGCCGCCAATCACCCGACTGTAACGTGGCGCCCTTCAGCAACGTCTACCTGACGAGGCCTTTATGACCAGCCGCCTGAACCCCGACGACCAACAGCATGTCGAAGAGTACCTGCAACTGTCCCAGAACCAAGTCGAGCGCAAGCCTTTCCGGCCCTGGCTGCTCCTTGCCGTGGTGCTGGTTGCAGTGATCGGCCTGGGTTTGCTGAGCCGTCTTTTGAGTTACCTGACGCTATGAGCTGCCTTGCGCTCGCTCGGGTAACCGCACCGATTTCTTTTAGCCTTGCGAGATATCCCCATGACCCATCGTATTATTATCGTCGGCGGCGGCGCCGGCGGCCTGGAGTTGGCTACCCGCCTGGGTAAGACTCTGGGCAAGCGCGGCACCGCCAGCATCACGCTGGTGGACGCCAACCTGACCCATATCTGGAAACCCTTGCTCCACGAGGTGGCGGCCGGATCGCTGAACTCTTCGGAAGACGAACTCAACTATGTTGCCCAAGCCAAATGGAACCACTTCGAGTTCCAGCTGGGGCGCATGAGCGGGCTCGATCGTGAGCAGAAAAAAATCCAGCTGGCCGCCACCCTCGACGAAGAAGGCCGAGAACTGGTGCCTGCACGCGTGCTGGGCTATGACAGCCTGGTGATCGCGGTCGGCAGCACCACCAATGACTTCGGCACCGAGGGCGCGGCGCAGCACTGCCTGTTCCTCGACACCCGCAAACAGGCCGAGCGTTTCCACCAGCAATTGCTCAACCACTATCTGCGAGCCCATGCGGGGCAGACGGATGTGGTGGAGCAGATCAGCGTCGCCATCGTCGGTGCCGGTGCCACCGGGGTCGAGCTGGCCGCCGAGCTACATAACGCTGCCCATGAACTGGCGGCCTACGGCCTGGACAAGATCAAGCCGGAAAACATGCACATCACCCTGATAGAAGCCGGTCCACGGGTGTTGCCCGCCCTGCCGGAGCGAATTGGCGGGCCTGTGCATAAAACCCTGGAGAAACTCGGGGTGACTGTACTGACCAACTCCGCCGTAAGTGAGGTGACTGCCGACGCCCTGATCACCAGCAGCGGCCAGATCATTCCGGCCAGCCTCAAGGTCTGGGCTGCCGGGATCCGTGCGCCAGGGTTCCTCAAGGACATCGATGGCCTGGAAACCAACCGTATCAACCAGCTGCAAGTGCTGCCGACCCTGCAAACCACCCGCGACGAGAATATCTTCGCCTTTGGTGATTGCGCGGCCTGCCCACAAGCCGGCACCGACCGCAATGTGCCACCGCGGGCCCAGGCGGCTCACCAGCAGGCTTCGTTGCTGGCCAAGTCACTGAAACTGCGGATTGAGGGCAAGGACCTGCCGTCGTACAAGTACACCGACTACGGCTCGCTGATCTCGCTGTCGCGTTTTTCGGCAGTGGGTAACTTGATGGGCAACCTGACCGGCAGCGTGATGCTGGAAGGCTGGCTGGCACGGATGTTTTATGTGTCGCTGTACCGCATGCACCAGATGGCGCTGTATGGCTTCTTCCGCACGGCGATGCTGATGCTGGGAAGCAAGATTGGGCGCGGGACCGAGCCGCGCCTGAAACTGCACTGACAGCACGTTCCGGGATAGGACTCGGTTAGTGTGGGAGCGGGCTTGCTCGCGAAAGCGGTGGTTCAGTGCCAGATGTACTGACTGACACACCGCTTTCGCGAGCAAGCCCGCTCCCACATTTGTTTTGTGGTGCGGCCGGGATTCCGCGGGCAAAAAAAATCCCCGTATCTTTCGATACGAGGATTTTTAATATGGTCGGGGTAAGGGGATTCGAACTCCTGACATCCTGCTCCCAAAGCAGGCGCGCTACCGGACTGCGCTATACCCCGGTAAAAAAAAGGCGACCTCTCAGTCGCCTTCTTCGATCAGCGCTTTTGGCCTCTGATCTTAAGATTCGATTCCAGCATTAACTGGTCTCAAAAATGGTGGGTCGTGTGGGATTCGAACCTACGACCAATTGGTTAAAAGCCAACTGCTCTACCAACTGAGCTAACGACCCAAATATGGTCGGGGTAAGGGGATTCGAACTCCTGACATCCTGCTCCCAAAGCAGGCGCGCTACCGGACTGCGCTATACCCCGGTTTGAAATTGGCTCCGTGACCAGGACTCGAACCTGGGACCCAATGATTAACAGTCATTTGCTCTACCGACTGAGCTATCACGGAACTACATATTTCAAAGTGTTACGTTGTTGCTTGTTACCTTCTCTTCGACGCTTCCGTATCGCTACGTTAGTGCCTCTGAGGCGCGCTATTCTACAATCTTAAAAACCTCTGTCAACCCTTTAAATTGCTTTTAAGACAAGGATTTGCGCTTCTTTCTGATTTCTTCTTGGGGAGAAGAAACCGTTGGGCTGACGTTGCTGCGGGGCGCACTTTACAAGCCTTTGCCTTACAGTTCAACGCCCTATCGAAAAAAAAGGCCCCGCAATGCGGGGCCTCTTGTTACAGCGCTACAGCCTGAACTCAGTGGAAGACGATTTCGTCGTTCTCCACCATCGCCTCGACGCTGGTGCCCGGCATAAAGCTGCCCGACAGGATCAGCTGTGCCAGCGGGTTCTCTATCCAGCGCTGGATCGCACGCTTCAACGGCCGTGCGCCATACACTGGGTCGTAACCGACGGCGATCAGCTTGTCCAACGCCTCGCGGCTCAGCTCCAGCGACAACTCGCGCTCCGCCAGGCGGCTGCGCAGGCGGCCCAACTGGATCTCGGTGATGCCCGCGATCTGATCCCGCGCCAAAGGCTCAAAGATCACCACTTCATCGACCCGGTTGATGAACTCCGGCCGGAAGTGGCTGGTCAGCGCGTCCATCACGGCTGCGCGCTGGGCTTCACGATCACCCACCAGTTCCTGGATCTGTACCGAGCCCAGGTTGGAGGTCATCACAATCACCGTATTACGGAAATCCACGGTACGCCCGTGGCTGTCCGTCAGCCGGCCATCTTCCAACACTTGCAGCAACACGTTGAACACATCCGGGTGGGCCTTCTCGACCTCGTCCAGGAGGATCACCGAGTAAGGCTTGCGCCGTACTGCTTCGGTCAGGTAACCGCCCTCCTCGTACCCGACATAGCCTGGTGGCGCCCCGATCAGGCGAGCCACGGAATGTTTCTCCATGAACTCGGACATATCGATCCGCACCATGGCCTCTTCGGTATCAAAGAGGAACTCGGCCAAGGCCTTGCACAGCTCAGTCTTACCCACGCCGGTCGGGCCGAGGAACATGAACGAGCCGCTCGGACGGTTCGGGTCGGACAACCCGGCCCGGGAACGCCGTACCGCGTTCGACACCGCAACCACCGCCTCTTCCTGGCCGATGACGCGCTGGTGCAACAGGCTTTCCATCTTCAGCAGCTTGTCGCGCTCGCCTTCGAGCATTTTCGACACAGGGATACCGGTCCACTTCGAGACGACTTCGGCGATTTCTTCCTCGGTCACTTTACTGCGTAGCAACTGGTTCTCAGGTTTGCCGTGCTGGTCGACCATCTGCAGGCTGCGCTCCAGGTCCGGGATCACCCCGTACTGCAACTCGGCCATGCGGTTCAGGTCGCCTTTACGGCGGGCTGCTTCCAGTTCCTGACGGGACTGCTCAATCTTTTGCTGGATCTGTGCAGAACCCTGTACTTCAGCTTTTTCCGAGGTCCAGATTTCTTCGAGGTCCGAATACTCGCGCTCCAGACGAACAATTTCTTCCTGGAGTTTTTCCAGGCGTTTCTTCGCCGGCTCGTCTTCTTCTTTCTTCAGGGCCTGGGACTCAACCTTCAGCTGAATCAGGCGCCGATCCAGACGGTCCAGCACTTCGGGTTTCGAATCGATCTCCATGCGAATGCGGCTGGCCGCCTCGTCGATCAAGTCGATGGCCTTGTCCGGCAACTGACGATCAGTAATGTAGCGATGGCTTAATTTCGCCGCCGCAATGATCGCCCCGTCGGTGATCGCCACTTTATGGTGGACCTCATACCGCTCTTTCAGGCCACGCAGGATCGCGATGGTGTCTTCTTCGCTCGGTTCTTCCACCAGTACTTTCTGGAAGCGGCGCTCAAGGGCCGCATCTTTCTCGATGTACTGGCGATATTCGTTCAGTGTGGTCGCACCGACGCAATGCAACTCGCCGCGGGCCAGTGCCGGCTTGAGCATGTTGCCCGCGTCCATCGAGCCTTCGCCTTTACCGGCGCCGACCATGGTGTGCAGTTCGTCGATAAACAGAATGATCTGCCCTTCCTGCTTCGACAGTTCGTTCAGCAGGGATTTCAGGCGCTCTTCGAACTCGCCACGGAACTTGGCACCGGCAATCAGCGACCCCATGTCCAGGGACAGCAGGCGCTTGCCTTTAAGACCATCCGGCACTTCACCATTAATGATGCGCTGGGCCAGGCCTTCGGCAATCGCGGTTTTACCCACGCCAGGTTCGCCGATCAGCACCGGGTTGTTCTTGGTGCGACGCTGCAGGACCTGGATGGTGCGACGAATTTCATCGTCACGGCCGATCACCGGATCGAGCTTGCCTTCTTCGGCGCGCTTGGTCAGGTCGACGGTGTATTTGTCCAGGGCCTGGCGAGACTCCTCGTGGTTAGGGTCATTGACCGCCTCGCCACCGCGCAGGTTGTTGATGGCATTTTCCAGGGCTTTCTTGCTCACGCCCTGGCCCAGCAACAGTTTGCCGAGTTTGCTGTTGTCGTCCATCGCGGCGAGCAACACCACTTCACTGGAGATGAACTGGTCACCCTTCTGCTGGGCCAGACGGTCGGCCTGGTTCAACAGGCGCGCCAAGTCCTGGGACATATTCACGTCGCCAGTCGGATTTTGGATTTTCGGCAGTTGGTCGAGCTCTTTGCTCAACTCTTTGCGCAGGCTGTTGACGTCAAAGCCCACCTGCATCAACAAGGGTTTGATGGAACCGCCTTGCTGCTCCAGAAGCGCTTGCATCAAGTGCGCAGGCTCGATGGCCGGATGGTCCAGGCCAACCGCCAGAGATTGGGCGTCAGATAAAGCCAACTGCAATTTGCTGGTTAAACGATCAATACGCATTAGTCACCTTCCTTTTGAGCAGGCCGGAGCTATGAACAAACACATCCTGAATGAAGAAACCTGCCAGATACCCTTATAGATGGGGTGGATTCTGGAAGATTCAAGCGGGCTATTGCTGACTTGCGTCAGGATTGACCCAAGTCAAGAGAGTCTAGCGTTCAAGCCAGATAAGGGAGGCAAACCGACCCGTGCGCGGGCTGCGGCGGTAGGAATAGAAGCGAGGATCGGTCACCGTGCAGAAGCCGCCACCATAGACAGCAGTAACGCCGCAGGCTGCGAGACGCAGGCGGGCTAACTGATAAATATCGGCCATGAACTTGCCCGGGTTCTGACTGGGGACGAACGCCGCAATCGTTTCCGGAAGTTGCTGCATAAAGGCTTCACGCACTTCCGGGCCGACTTCAAAGGCTTGCGGGCCAATCGCCGGGCCCAGCCACACCAGTACGTCGGCAGGCTCGGGATCCAGGCTTTCAACGGTCGCTTCCAATACGCCAGCGGCCAGCCCACGCCAGCCGGCATGGGCTGCGGCCACGCGGGTGCCGGCGCGATTGCAAAACAAGGCAGGCAGGCAATCTGCCGTCATTGATGTGCAGGCGATGCCTGGGGTGCTGGTCCAACTGCCATCTGCTTCGGCAGTCCGACTTGGATCCGCCTCAACCACACCAACACCGTGAACCTGACGCAACCAGGCCGGCTGAATATTGAAGGCGTCGGTAAGGCGACGGCGATTTTCAAGGACGGCGTCGAGACTGTCCTCGACATGATCGCCAAGGTTGAGGCTGTCGAACGGCGCCACACTGACGCCGCCCGCACGGGTGGTAACACAGGCTTTCACCCCGGCCGGCGCGGGCCAGTCAGGAATCAGCCAGTCACTCATCCGATAAACGCCTCGCGATCCTGCTTGAGCAGCGACAACAACCAGACAAAATCGTCTGGAAGTGGCGATTCCCAGCTCATCCGCTTACCGCTCGTCGGATGATCCAGCTCCAGGAAGCGGGCATGCAGCGCCTGGCGCGGGAAGGTCTTCAGCGAATCAACCATGGTTGCACTGGCCGCAGGCGGAATACGGAAGCGGCCACCGTAGGCCGGATCTCCGACCAACGGGAAGTTGATGTGCGCCATGTGCACCCGAATCTGGTGGGTACGACCGGTTTCCAGCTTCACCCGCACGTGGGTGTGGGAGCGGAAACGCTCAAGTACACGGTAGTGGCTGACGGCCTGCTTGCCGCCTTCCATCACCGCCATGCGCTGGCGCTGCTGGCCGTGGCGACCGATCGGGGCATTGATTTTGCCACCCGCCGTTACCACGCCGATCACGATGCATTCGTAGATCCGGCTGACGCTGCGGCTCTGCAGTTGTGTGACCAGCTGCGTCTGCGCCTGAATGGTCTTGGCCACCACCATAAGGCCAGTGGTGTCCTTGTCCAGACGGTGCACGATGCCGCAGCGCGGGACATTGATGATGTCCGGCACGTGGTGCAGCAAGGCATTGAGCAGGGTGCCATCAGCGTGCCCGGCGGCCGGGTGAACCACGAGGCCTGCGGGTTTATTGATCACCAGGATGTCGTCGTCTTCGTAGACGATGTCCAGTTCAATGTCCTGGGCGATCCATTCTCCCTGGGCTTCCTGCTCGGCAGTCAGCTCAAGAATCGCACCACCATGGACTATGTCTCGCGGGCGGATAACCGCTCCATCCACAGTCAGGCGGCCGTCTTTGATCCAGGCGGAAAGGCGCGAGCGCGAGTGCTCAGCGAATAATTGTGCGGCGACTTGATCGAGGCGTTGGCCGCCCAATTCGGACGGCACCTCTGCGCGAAGTTCAATTTTATCGGACATGCTCAGACTAGGCGTGGCACAGCCTTTGGTTTCGGCTGCGCGCTTGTGGTTAAATACGGCGTCTTTTGCCCCGAGGCTTTCCAAGGGGCGCTCATCATAACAGGACGGCCCCGCCCAAGACAGCGGCCGTCATAGGGACGCAAGCCGCCATGCAAGTGAAACACCTGCTGCTGATCGCCATCCTCGCCATGACTGCTGCTTGCTCGTCAACAAAGGAAGTCGTCGACGAAAACCTGAGCGAGGTCGAGCTGTACCAACAAGCTCAGACCGACCTGAACAACCACAGCTACACCAGCGCCACGGCAAAGCTGAAGGCACTGGAGTCGCGGTATCCGTTCGGGCGCTACGCCGACCAGGCCCAGCTCGAGCTGATCTACGCCAACTACAAGAACGCCGAGCCGGAAGCTGCCAAGTCCGCCGCCGAGCGTTTTATCCGCCTGCACCCGCAACACCCGAACGTGGACTACGCCTACTACCTCAAGGGCCTGACCTCGTTTGACCAGGACGTTGGCCTGCTGGCGCGCTTCCTGCCGCTGGACATGACCAAGCGTGACCCGGGCGCTGCCCGCGACTCCTACAACGAGTTCGCCCAGCTGACCAGCCGCTACCCCAACAGCCGCTACGCGCCTGACGCCAAGCAGCGCATGATCTACCTGCGCAACCTGCTGGCTTCCTACGAGATCCACGTAGCCCACTACTACCTGACCCGTCAGGCGTATGTTGCTGCCGCGAACCGTGGCCGCTATGTAGTGGAAAACTTCCAGGAAACCCCGTCCGTGGGTGACGGCCTGGCCGTGATGACCGAGGCTTACCAGCGCCTGCACCTGGACGCCCTGGCCGCTACCAGCCTGGAAACCCTGAAGCTCAACTACCCGGACCACCCAAGTCTGAAGGACGGCCAGTTCGTACCGCAGGTAGCCGAAGCGGACAACCGTTCGTGGTTGAGCAAATACACCCTGGGCCTGATCGAGTCCCGTCCACCGCTGCCGCCGGGCGAAACCCGCGCCAACCAGGACATCATCAAGCAATACCAGGACGCCAAGGATTCGATTCCATCGGACCTCAAGCCTCGTGACGAAAACGGCGACATTATCGAAGAGCAAGGGCCTCAAGCCCTGGGCAACAACGAAGACCGCTCGTGGTTCAGCTACATGACTTTCGGTATCTTTGACTGATTGTTCGCTGCGATGCAAAAAGGGAGACCCTCGGGTCTCCCTTTTTTTTGCCTGCGATTTAATTCCGCTGTGCGCCTGTCACGTCCTTGGCTAAACTGCCGAATTCCTTGTCGAGAAGCTGCCCACCATGGTTCGTCTACTGTTCTGGATTGCCGTTATTGCTGCCGCGGTATGGTTTTGGCGCAAATTCAAAAGCCCGGCCGCCAAACAGCAGCGGCCCAGCGAACCCGGCACGATCCAGATGGTGCGTTGCGCCCACTGCGGCCTTCACCTGCCACAGGACCGAGCCTTGAGCCTGCGCCAGGAATGGTATTGCACCCAGGCGCATCTGGAGCAAGGGCCGAAGGCTATCCAGCGCTGATTCGGCCTGCCGGCGCGTACGGTGTCGGATCAATGATCGGCTGACGCTCCAGCAATAAATCGGCGAACAACTGGCAGGACGCCGGCGCCAGCACCAGGCCATTGCGGTAATGCCCGCAGTTGAGCCACAGCCCTTCAAACCCGGGCACCTTGCCAATATAGGGAATGCCTTCCGGCGAGCCGGGCCGCAAGCCGGCCCAATGTCCCACCACTTGAGCATCGGCCAGGGCCGGGATCAACTCGACGGCAGAGGCCTTCAGGCTTTCCAGCGCGGAATCGGTGGGGGTCTTGTCGAAGCCTTCATGCTCCAGCGTGCTGCCGATCAGAATGTGCCCATCGCGCCGGGGAATCGCATAACGGCCCTTGGCCAGGACCATGCTCGACAAAAAGTCCGACGCGCACTTGTACAAGATCATCTGGCCCTTGACCGGCTCCACGGGCAACGCCAACCCCAGGCTGCCCAGTAACTCACCGCTCCAGGCCCCGGCGGCGAGCACTACCTGATCACCACGGATCGGCCCAAGCGCCGTGTTCACACCAACAATCTTCCCGCCGTCCTGAATAAACCCATCAACCGCGCACTGCTCGTGAATCGTCACGCCTGGCAGGGCCAACAAGGCCGCCTTGAGGGATTTGACCAGTCGCGGATTACGCACATTGGCCACATCCGCCATATAGATCGCCTCGGAAAACCCGGTACCCAACACCGGCACAGCGTCATGGGCAGCTGAAACATCCACCTTGCTCAACGGACGGCCTTCGCGGGCGGCCCAGGCAAGCGCCTCGGCTTCATCGTCCAGATCCAACCAATACAGGCCCGTGGTGTGAACTTCCGGATCAACGCCAGTCGCTGCAAACAGACGCTCCGCGAGTTGCGGGTAAAAGTCCTGGGACCAATGCGCCAGGGCAGTTACCGCCGGGCTGTAGCGCCACGGGTACAGTGGGGAAACAATGCCGCCGCCTGCCCACGAAGACTCCTGCCCGACCGCCGAACGATCCAACAGCACCACCGCCTGCCCCTGGGTCGCCAGGTTGAACGCCGTCAACAACCCGATTACCCCACCACCCACAACCACTACTTGCTGTTGCTTAGCCATTGTTCGATCCAGCCGATAAAAAGAAAAAGGCACGCCCGGCGCCCAATCGTCCAGCTTCCTCATCATTGCCCCCAGCACGCCTTGCGGGTCATATCAGGCGCGGCTCCCGGATTGCTTCGCGCACCGGTACTGCTCAGGCTGAAGGCGGCACAGGGATCGCCGGCCATCACCGAGTCAATCGCCGGCGTGGCAAGCAGAATGAAATCCTGAGGGTTCAATGCAGGGGTGATTCTATAGCGATCATTGCCGGCGATGACGCCGGTCGCATCAATAAAAGTGCCGTTCCTCGCGTAATAGCGCTCAAGGAGCTGGGCCTGTTCAGTCAGCAACCCGGCAATTTCCGCACGATAGACCTTTTTCATATGGCTGGCATACCCGGGATAGGCAACCCCGGCCAGGAGGCCGATGATCGCCACGGCGATCAATAATTCGATCAGGGTGAAGCCTGTGCAATCCTTGCTCATCGTGCTGTTCACCTATTGAAGTTGCCGCCACATGATTCGTCGAAAACGCTCATCGGGGCCGCTGCCGACGCGCGCATACACAGATTCCAGGACCGATCGCGAGTGACCACTGACACCCACCGACGTCACGCGATAGAGAGTGGCCTGGATGTCTGCCGGGAGATGGGCCAAGCCCGTCCCCGGCCCCAGGTTTTGAATACCGTAGATGCCATCCTTCATCCCGATCCAAGTGACCGTCGACACGGGGTTCGTCCCCGGCCCCGCGACCGAAACCGACTCGGCAGGTGGCGCGCACGCGGCAATCGAGCGACAAGGGTGCAGGGCAAACCCGGGCGCCTGCACCACAGACTCGCCAAGCCTGAGGCCGCTTTCGGCCAGCTGAAACGACTGGTTGCGCTGGCGAACACCGCCGGTCATTTTTTCTTGCGAGATTGCCCCCTCCATCGAAGACAACCCGAGCAGCGCCAACAGCAGCAGAAAGACCAGGCTGATCAGCAACACCATGCCTGCCTGCCTTGAACGGGAGAAGTCATAAACCATGGGCCCGCTACTCCAGACGATTACGCAGCGCCGCTACAACGCTATAGGTCTGGTCTTTCACCAACCCCGCCGGATCCTGAAGCGTCAGTAAAATCCGCACGCTACGTATCAGCGACTCATCGCCGGGGTTGGGATCATATCGGGTGACAACCGTCGAGCCCGCCTTCCCGGCCACCCCGAAACTGATATCGAACGCCCCCACGTTATCCACAAGCACCGCCTTGCTCGGGGCCGCCAGCGTGCTGAACTTCAATTGCCCGCCCTCGAAGGTGTACGTCAGCCTGCGCAGTGGAAAGCGGATCTGCCCGGGCGCGAGTGCCGGCGCGCTCCCCGCATAGGCTTGGGCAGCAACGGTGCAGTCGGAGAGCACTGTCCAATCGGGCTTGCTGCCGCCCTCTCCGACGCCAGCGGTCACCAGCGTCAGGGACCGGGAGCTGCCGGTGGCACTCCAGCCGATGGGCCGATCGAAACCCGCAGGCGCGTTGCTGATCGAGGCCGTGGACAGGCAACCGAACATGCCTGCCTGGCGTATTTCCTGAATCAGCTTGCCGAGGACGAACCGTGCATCATCCTGCAGCAGCGAAGCTGCACGCTGACTGGCATGAGTGATTCGGGAGCTGAGCGCAATCTGCGTCACGCCCAGGATCAGCACCAGGCCGAGGGCCAATGCCAGCAGCATCTCCACCAGACTGAAACCGCGACCTGGGCCTCTCATGGCCGCACCCTCGGGTCGACGGCAACCCGACTGGTCAGGGTAAATGTTTCCCGGGCCCCTTGAGCCTTCGCGCCACGGGAGTCGTCCCAACTGATACTGATCGTCACCTCGCGCTGATTGACCACCACCGAACCCTTGGCGCTCTCCCCGGCAAATCCTGCGATGTTGGCTTCGAAATCGTGCAGGTCCAGATCACGGACACTCGCGACCGAAGTACTCGCAGGCGCGCGCTCGCTCTGCCCCCACGAATAATCGGCACCGGAGTTGGCACGGATCCGGTCAAGCATGTCGTACGCAATGAAACTGGCCTGACTGGTCATCCTGGAACTGTCGGTGTATTTCAACGAATTGAGCTGAATCACCGCCGCCCCCAGCAGGCCAATGGCCAGGATCAGTACAGACACCAAAACCTCGACCAGGGTCATCCCGACCTGGGTCGGTCGAGGGTGAAATATTGCAGGGCACGTATTCATTACCGTCGCCATCCATGTCGAAGGTCGTCAAAAAAAGCAGCGGGAAATCCGCAGTGCGACGCAAGACTAGCGCCGGTCTTGCCCAAGCGCTGCACCCCGGAACAAAGCGAAATACTTTGGACTACATGGCCACCATTCGACGCCGCGACCCGGGCGCTATAACTATGTCTGCCATCCGGCACCGACTGAAAAAGCACACCGCGTCCACGGAGGGACGGCACATGAAACAACGAGGTTTCTCGCTGATCGAGCTGATACTGGGCCTGTTCCTGAGCGGCATCCTGGCCAATCTGGCAGTGCCGAGCCTCAAGGGGCTGCTTGAGTCGCAACGACGCCAGGGCGCCGCCGAATCCCTCGCCAGCGGGGTACGTTATGCGCGCACGGAAGCCATCGCACGCAATCGCACGGTGGTCATCCATGCATTGGACGATGACTGGAGTCGGGGATGGAGGGTAATACTGGACCTGAACGGTCGCGGCCATCTGGACGACGACAACCCGGTGCTGCTGGAGCGCCAGGACAGTGGGCAGATACCAATTGTGGGGAATACCCCGGTGAGAACCCAGATACGCTTCAGCGGCCTGGGTGAACCGCTGCTGTCAGCAGGGGCGTTCAGTGCTGGCACGGTTCACGTG
This sequence comes from Pseudomonas sp. PAMC 25886, assembly GCF_000242655.1. Classification (NCBI taxonomy): domain Bacteria; kingdom Pseudomonadati; phylum Pseudomonadota; class Gammaproteobacteria; order Pseudomonadales; family Pseudomonadaceae; genus Pseudomonas; species Pseudomonas sp. PAMC 25886. The sequence goes on along the minus strand of NZ_AHHC01000070.1, from coordinate 48,613 downwards.
TGTGCCACGGACCAGCAATTGAGCCTGTATCAGATAGTGCTGGCAGCCAGCGGGCGCATCAGCCTGCGCAGTAACAAGACCGAGCAGGCGTTGTGCCGAGGCTATGCCGGCACCCAGGGACTCAGAGCAGCGAACGAACCCGCAGCTCCTTGGGCATGGAGAAAGTGATGTTCTCTTCACGACCAGCCAGCTCATCGGCACCGGTTGCGCCCCAGGCCTGCAATTGTTGAATCACGCCACGCACCAGCACTTCCGGGGCCGAGGCACCCGCAGTGATACCAATGCGCTCGACACCGTCGAACCAGCTGCGCTGCATGTCTTCGGCACCATCGATCAGGTAGGCCGGAGTCGCCATGCGCTCGGCCAGCTCGCGCAGCCGATTGGAGTTGGAACTGTTCGGACTGCCCACCACCAGTACTACGTCGCATTCGTCAGCCAATTGCTTGACCGCATCCTGGCGGTTTTGCGTGGCGTAGCAGATGTCATCCTTGCGTGGCCCGCCGATGGCCGGGAAACGCGAGCGCAAGGCATCGATGACGCGGCTTGTGTCATCCATGGACAAGGTGGTCTGGGTGACGAAGGCCAGCTTTTCAGGGTTGTGCACCTGCAAGGCAGCGACGTCTTTTTCATCCTCTACCAGGTAGATCGCGCCGCCATTGCTGGCGTCGTACTGGCCCATGGTGCCTTCGACTTCCGGGTGACCGGCGTGGCCGATCAGGATGCATTCACGACCATCGCGGCTGTAGCGCGCAACTTCGATGTGCACTTTGGTCACCAGCGGGCAGGTAGCGTCGAACACTTTCAGGCCACGGCCTGCAGCTTCAGTACGCACCGCCTGGGAAACGCCGTGGGCGCTGAAGATGACGATAACGTCGTCCGGCACCTGGTCCAGTTCTTCAACGAAGATGGCGCCGCGACTGCGCAGGTCCTCGACCACGAATTTGTTGTGGACGACTTCATGACGCACATAAATCGGCGGCCCGAAGACTTCCAGGGCGCGGTTGACGATTTCAATCGCCCGGTCCACGCCGGCGCAGAAGCCACGGGGGTTGGCGAGTTTGATTTGCATGCTGTGCCTCGTGTCTTGCAACGCAAGAAATTGGAACATTGCGGCGCCGTTTACCAGCGCCGGCTTCGTCAGTCAGAGCGCTTTAACGTCGATGATTTCAACATCAAAGGTCAAGGTTTTCCCGGCCAACGGGTGGTTGAAGTCGATGGTCACTTGCGCGTCATCAAAGGCTTTCACCACACCTGGCAGCTCGGTATTCGCCGCATCATTGAAGATCACCAGCAAGCCTTCCGACAGCTCCATGTCCTGGAACTGCGAGCGCGGGATGATCTGCACGTTTTGCGGGTTGGGCTGGCCAAAGGCGTTTTCCGGCAGGATCTGCAGGTTGCGCTTGTCGCCGGCCTTGAAACCGAACAGGGCCGCTTCGAAGCCCGGCAGCAGGTTGCCGTCGCCAACCTTGAAGGTCGCCGGAGCCTTGTCGAACGTGCTGTCGACCGTGTCGCCATTCTCCAGGCGCAATGCGAAATGCAAGGTGACTTCCGTGTTCTGGCCGATGCGTTGCTCAGCCAATACCTGTTCAGTCATGAACGGTCTCTCCGGTTTTCTTACTTTTGAACATATCCAACGCCAGCATGATTGCACCGACGGTGATGGCGCTGTCAGCAAAGTTGAACGCCGGGAAGTACCAGCGGTTCTGCCAATGCACCAGAATGAAGTCGATCACATGGCCCAGGGCGATGCGGTCGTACAGGTTGCCCAATGCGCCACCCAGCACCAGGGCCAGCGCAACCGCCAGCCAGGTGTCATCGCGCCCCAGGCGCTTGAGCCAGACCACCAGCACCGCACTGACCACCACGGCGATCAAGGCAAACAGCCAGCGCTGCCAGCCGGAGCTGTCAGCCAGGAAGCTGAACGCAGCGCCGGTGTTGTAGGCCAGGGTCCAGCTGAAGTAGTCGGGAATCACCACGATCTGCTGGTACATCTGCAAGGCGCCTTCGAAATGAGCCTTGCTGAGCTGGTCAATGACCAGCACCAGCACGCTCAGTACGAGCAAGCCCAGGCGTCCAAAACGACTGGCTTTAGGCATAGTGACGAACCTCGCCAGCGCCAGAGATGTTGTCGACGCAGCGACCGCAGATTTCCGGATGCTCCGGGTTCACACCGACATCTTCACGGCAGTGCCAGCAACGGGCGCACTTGGCGAAGGACGACTTGACCACTTTGAGCTTGAGGCCCGGGACTTCAGTCGCGACGGCATCCGCAGGGGCTTGAGCAAACGGCGCCAGGCTGGCGGTGGACGTGATCAAGACAAAGCGCAGTTCGTTGCTCAGCTTGGCCAGGTCGGCGGTCAGGCCTTCCTCGGCAAACAGCGTGACTTCGGCCTGCAAGTTGCCGCCAACGGCCTTCGCCGCGCGCTGCACTTCCAGCTCCTTGTTCACCGCAACCTTGACCGCCATCACACCTTCCCAGTACTCGCGGCCCAGCTCGAAGTCGGCCGGCAGTTCGGTCAGGCCTTCGTACCAGGTGTTGAGCATCACGGACTCGTTACGCTCGCCCGGCAGGTATTCCCACAGCTCGTCGGCGGTGAAGGCCAGGATCGGCGCGATCCAGCGCACCAGCGCTTCAGAGATATGGTACAGCGCGGTCTGCGCCGAACGGCGGGCCTTGCTGTTGGCGCCGGTGGTGTACTGGCGGTCCTTGATGATGTCGAGGTAGAAACCACCCAACTCCTGCACGCAGAAATTGTGGATCTTCGAGTAGACGTTCCAGAAACGGTATTCGCCGTAGTGCTCTTGCAACTCGCGCTGCAGCAACAGGGTACGGTCCACGGCCCAACGGTCCAGGGCGAGCATGTCCTCGGCCGGCAGGATGTCGGTGGCCGGGTTGAAACCGGTCAGGTTCGACAACATGAAGCGTGCGGTATTACGGATCCGGCGGTACGCATCGGCGCTGCGCTGCAGGATCTGCTCGGACACGGCCATCTCGCCCGAATAATCGGTAGAGGCCACCCACAGGCGCATGATGTCGGCGCCCAGGGTGTCGTTGACCTTTTGCGGCGCGATCACGTTGCCCAAAGACTTGGACATCTTGCGACCGTTCTCGTCGACGGTGAAACCATGGGTCAGCAACTCGCGGTACGGGGCGTGATCGTCGATCGCACAACCGGTCAGCAACGAGGAGTGGAACCAGCCACGGTGTTGGTCGGAGCCTTCCAGGTACAGGTCGGCGCGCGGGCCGGTCTCGTGACCCATAGGGTGCGAGCCACGCAATACGTGCCAGTGGGTGGTACCCGAGTCGAACCACACGTCGAGGGTGTCGCTGATCTTGTCGTACAGCGGCGCTTCGTCGCCCAACAGCTCGGCGGCATCCAGCTTGAACCAGGCTTCGATACCCTCTTGCTCAACGCGCTGGGCAACCACTTCCATCAGCTCGACGGTACGTGGGTGCAGCTCGCCGCTTTCCTTGTTCAGGAAGAACGGGATCGGCACGCCCCAGTTGCGCTGGCGGGAGATGCACCAGTCCGGACGGTTGGCGATCATCGAGTGCAGGCGCGCCTGGCCCCAGGCCGGGACGAACTTGGTGTCTTCGATCGCCTTGATCGCACGCTTGCGCAGGGTTTCGCCGCTGGTCGGCTCTTTGTCCATGCCGATAAACCACTGCGCGGTGGCGCGGTAGATCAGTGGGGTCTTGTGGCGCCAGCAGTGCATGTAGCTGTGGGTGATGGTTTCGGTGTGCAGCAGCGCACCGACTTCAGCCAGCTTGTCGACGATCGCCGGGTTCGCCTTGAAGATGAACTGGCCACCGAAGAATTCCAGGGACGGCGCATACACCCCGTTGCTTTGCACTGGATTGATGATGTCGTCGTTGACCAGGCCGTACTGCTTGCAGATCACGAAGTCATCTACGCCATAGGCAGGCGAGCAGTGAACCACACCAGTGCCGGCGCCCAGTTCAACGTACTCGGCCAGGTAGATTGGCGACAGACGGTCGTAGAACGGGTGACGGAAGTTGATCAGCTCCAGCGCGGAGCCGGTAGTGGTCGCGATCACCGAGCCCTGCAGGTTGTAGCGGGTCAGGCACGACTCAACCAGCTCTTCAGCCAGCACCAGCAGCTTGTCACCGACGTCTACCAGGGCGTAGGTGAATTCCGGGTGCACGTTCAGCGCCTGGTTGGCCGGGATGGTCCACGGGGTGGTGGTCCAGATCACGATGGAGGCTGGCTTGGCCAGGCTCGCCAGGCCGAACGCTTCGGCCAGCTTGGCCTCGTCGGCGATCGGGAAGGCCACGTCGATGGTCGAGGACTTTTTGTCTTCGTATTCCACTTCTGCTTCGGCCAGGGCCGAGCCGCAGTCGAAACACCAGTTCACGGGCTTGAGGCCCTTGAACACGAAACCGCCCTTGACGATTTCGGCCAAGGCACGGATTTCACCGGCCTCGTTCTTGAAGTCCATGGTCTTGTACGGGTTGGCCCAGTCGCCCAACACACCCAGACGGATGAATTCGGACTTCTGCCCTTCGATCTGCTCGGTAGCGTAGGCACGGCACAGTTCGCGGGTTTTATCCGCGCCCAGGTTCTTGCCGTAGGTCACTTCGACTTTGTGTTCGATCGGCAGGCCGTGGCAGTCCCAACCCGGAACATAAGGCGCGTCGAAGCCCGAAAGGGTTTTCGAGCGGACGATCATGTCCTTGAGAATCTTGTTCAGCGCATGACCGATGTGAATCGTGCCGTTGGCATAAGGAGGGCCGTCGTGCAGGACGAATTTCGGACGATCCTTGCCAATCTCGCGCAACTTTCCGTACAGGCCAATACTGTCCCAGCGCTGCAGGATCTGCGGTTCGCGCTGTGGCAGGCCGGCCTTCATTGGGAAGGCGGTGTCCGGAAGGTTTAGCGTGGCTTTATAGTCGGTCATTTAAGGCTCTTCATTAGCGATGGGCGCTAGGTGCGGCTAGTGCACGGGCGGCGGCGACATCCGCATTGATCGCCGTTTTCAACGCCTCCAGGGAGGCGAAACGCTGCTCTTCACGCAGCTTTTGGTGGAAAGCCACCGTCAAACGCCGGTCATACAGATCACCGGCAAAATCCAAAAGGTGAACCTCCAGGTGGGCTTTGCCATCACCTGCAACCGTGGGCCTGACGCCTATGTTGGCGACTCCGGACCACGATTGGCCGTCGATGTCGACACTCACCAGGTAAACCCCGGTCAGCGGCACACGACGGCGCTTGAGTTGCACGTTGGCGGTTGGCGTGCCCAGTTGGCGCGCCAGCTTCTGGCCGTGCAGGACCCGCCCGGCAATCCGGAACGGGCGACCGAGCAAACGCTCGGCCAAGGCGAAGTCGGCAGCGGCCAGGGCGTTACGCACCTGGGTACTGCTCACGCGCAGGCCGTCCAGTTCGACGGTTTGCGCGGCTTCGACGGTAAAACCCTGGGTGACGCCGGCCTGCTGCAGGAAATCGAAATCCCCTACCCGGTCGCAACCGAAACGGAAGTCGTCGCCGACCTCCAGGTGCTGCACGCCCAGGCCGTCCACCAGGATACGGTCGACGAACTCGGCGGCACTGAGGCTGCGCAAGCGCTGGTTGAAAGCCAGGCAGAGGACACGGTCCACGCCCTCTTCCGCCAGCAGTTGCAGCTTGTCCCGCAGGCGGGCCAGACGTGCCGGCGCCGTTTCCGGGGTAAAGAATTCGCGGGGCTGTGGTTCAAAAATCACCACACAGCTGGGCACGCCCAACTCAACCGCACGCTCACGCAGGCGGGCCAGGATAGCCTGGTGGCCACGGTGAACACCGTCAAAGTTGCCAATAGTGGCGACGCAGCCCCGATGCTGGGGGCGCAGGTTGTGGAGACCTCGAACCAGCTGCATAACGCGCTTCTTGCTCATAAAGTGGTCGATTATAACCACACCCGGCCCCGGACGACAGGCAACAGCGCAGGCCATTTGTGCGAATCGATAAAACAACCGCTTTATCGACGAAAAGTCTCTAGCTCAGCGACTTGCGATTGAAATCCCGCAAGCGGAAGCCCATCAGCAGCAACATGCCGAAGTACACCGCTACGCCAGCCACCACTAACACACCGAGGCGCATGAAGCGCTCCAGCATATGCCCCTGATCCCAGGCGGGCATGAAGTGCATCAGGCCCAGCAGCACCGCCGCCATCGCGCCCACGGCCACCACCAGCTTGAGCGCGAACGGGCCCCAGCCCGCCTGCGGCTGGAACATTTTCTGTTTGCGCAGCTGATAAAACAGCAGCCCGGCATTGATGCAGGCACCCACACTGATCGCCAGCGCCAGCCCGGCATGCTTCAACGGGCCAATGAACGCCAGGTTGAGCAGCTGCGTCACGATAAGGGTGAAGATCGCGATTTTTACCGGGGTGCGGATGTTTTGTTGAGCATAAAAGCCAGGGGCCAGCACTTTGATCACGATGATGCCCAGCAGCCCGACGGAGTAGGCAATCAGCGCACGCTGGGTCATCGAGGCGTCAAACGCGGTGAACTGGCCGTACTGGAACAGCGCAACCGTCAGCGGCTCGGCGAGCAACCCCAGGGCCACGGCGCACGGCAGCACCAGCACGAAGCACAGGCGCAGGCCCCAATCGAGGATCCGCGAATACTCGTGACGGTCCTTGCTGGCGTAGGTTCGGGACAACGTTGGCAGCAGGATGGTGCCGAGCGCCACACCCAGCACACCGGACGGCAATTCCATCAGGCGGTCGGCGTAATACATCCACGACACCGAACCCGAGACCAGCAACGAGGCGAAGGCAGTGTTGATGATCAGTGAAATCTGGCTGACGGAAACCCCGAGGATTGCCGGCAGCATGTTGCGCATCACCCGCCAGACGCCGGTGTCCTTGAGGTTCAGGCGCGGCAGCACCAGCATGCCGATCTTCTTCAGGTGCGGCAGCTGATACAGCAGTTGTGCCAGGCCACCGGCCAGGACCGCCCAGCCCAGAGCCATCACGGGCGGATCGAAGTACGGCGTCAGGAACAGCGCAAAAACAATCATGCTGACGTTAAGCAGGGTTGGCACAAACGCCGGCACCGAGAAGCGGTTCCAGGTATTGAGGATCGCCCCGGCCAGGGACGACAGGGAAATCAGCAATATATAAGGAAAGGTCACCCGCAACAGGTCAGTGGTCAGGGCGAATTTTTCCGGCGTATTGGCAAAGCCGGGGGCCGTGGCCCAGATCACCCAGGGCGCGGCGAGCATGCCCGCGATCGTCACCAGCGTCAGCACCAGCGTCAGCAAACCCGAAACATAAGCAATAAAGGTGCGGGTCGCCTCCTCGCCTTGCTGGGCCTTGTATTCCGCCAGAATCGGCACGAAGGCCTGGGAAAAAGCCCCTTCGGCGAAGATCCGCCGCAGCAGGTTGGGCAGTTTAAAGGCAATAAAGAAGGCATCCGTGGCCATGCTGGCGCCAAAAATACGTGCCAGCAGCGTGTCACGCACAAACCCCAGAACCCGGGAAATCATGGTGATAGAGCTGACGGCGGCCAACGATTTGAGCAGGTTCATTGAAAGAGTTTTTGCCTATAGATAAAGAGCAGGCGAACAAACGGCCCACATATGCGATACTCCGCGCCTGCAACAAGCACAGAGCCAAAGCTCGCGAGTTTACAGGTCAAGCGCCGGAAATAAATCACCCGCCTCTTAAGATCGACCACTCAGCAGTTCGCATCACACGCCCTTGACAAGACTTCAACTCATCGGCATGATTCGCGGCCTATTTTGTTTGCTATTTCCTAAAAAGTCTTTCGAGGAGCTCGACGGTGGCCAACACACCTTCCGCCAAAAAACGTGCAAAACAGGCTGAGAAGCGTCGCAGCCACAACGCCAGCCTGCGTTCCATGGTTCGTACCTACATCAAGAATGTAGTTAAAGCCATTGACGCAAAAGACGCTGAAAAAGCTCAAGCTGCTTACGTTCTGGCCGTGCCAGTTATCGACCGTATGGCCGATAAAGGCATCATCCACAAGAACAAAGCTGCTCGCCATAAAGGTCGTCTGAATGGCCACATCAAGGCTCTGAACCTTGCTGCTGCAGCCTAAGCGATAAGCTTGTTAAAAAACCGACCCCAGGGTCGGTTTTTTATTGCCTGCAATTTGGGCAAGCCAAAAAAAGAGCCGGCATGCCGGCTCTTTTAGAGATTTACTGCGCCGTAGGCCACGGCAGGATCGGAATCGCCGTCACCGCATTCTGCGGGCTGCCTTCGATCAAGCGGTCGCTGTAGACCAGATACACCAGGGTATTGCGCTTCTTGTCGAGGAAACGCACCACCTGCATGGTCTTGAACACCAGGGACGTGCGCTCCTTGAACACCTCATCCCCATCCTTCAGCTCGCCCCTGAAGCGAATCGCGCCCACCTGACGACAAGCAATCGACGCCTCGGCACGATCTTCCGCCAGGCCCAGGCCACCCTTCACCCCGCCAGTCTTGGCGCGAGACAGGTAGCAGGTCACGCCATCCACCTTCGGATCATCAAAGGCCTCGACCACGATCCGGTCATTGGGGCCGACGAACTTGAACACCGTCGACACCTGGCCAATCTCTTCGGCCGACGCCAGCAGCGGCACCACCAGCAGCAAACCGAGCAATCCCTTCATTACGCGCATCGAGACTTCCTTTTTACTTAAACCAGAATCAGGTTATCCCGGTGAACCAACTCCGGCTCAGCCATGTAACCCAACAGACCGACAATCGCCTCAGACGACTGCCCAATGATTTTCTGCGCTTCGAGGGCGCTGTAATTGGCCAGGCCACGGGCAATCTCGCGACCGTCCGGCGCCACACACACCACCATCTCGCCACGACGGAAACTGCCCTGGACCAATTTTACGCCCACCGGCAGCAGGCTTTTGTTGCCTTGAGACAACGCAGACACCGCACCCGCATCCAGCACCAGGGTACCGCGCGTCTGAAGATGCCCCGCCAGCCACTGCTTGCGCGCCGCCAGCATGCCACGCTCGGGCGACAGTAGCGTACCGATGCGCTCACCCGCCTTGAGGCGATCCAGCACACGCTCAATCCGGCCACCCACGATGATGGTATGCGCGCCGGAACGCGCCGCCAGCCGCGCCGCACGCAGCTTGGTCTGCATACCGCCACGCCCCAGGGCACCACCGACACTGCCGGCCACTGCATCCAGCGCCGGGTCATCTGCACGGGCTTCGTAAATCAGCTGGGCATCCGGGTTATTGCGCGGGTCAGCGTCGAACATGCCATCGCGATCCGTGAGGATCACCAGCAAGTCAGCCTCAACCAGGTTAGCCACCAGGGCGGCCAGGGTGTCGTTGTCGCCGAAACGAATTTCGTCGGTCACCACGGTGTCATTCTCGTTGATCACCGGGATCACCTTGAGTTCAACCAGGGCGCGCAAGGTGCTGCGGGCATTCAGGTAGCGCTTGCGGTCAGACAAGTCGTCATGGGTCAGCAGAATCTGCGCCGTGTGGCGACCGTGCTCGGCAAAGCTGGACTCCCAGGCCTGCACCAGGCCCATCTGACCGATGGCGGCAGCGGCCTGCAGCTCGTGCATCGCGCTGGGTCGCGCGGTCCAGCCGAGACGGCTCATGCCCGCGGCAACTGCCCCGGACGACACCAGCACCAACTCAACGCCAGCCTCATGCAACGCCACCATCTGGTCCACCCAGACGCTCATGGCCGCACGATCCAGCCCCTTGCCATCCGCCGTCAGCAGCGCGCTACCGATCTTAACGACCCAACGCTGCGCACCTGTCACCTTGCTCCGCATCATCTTCAACCTTAGATAGAGGGCCGCGCGACCCAGCGCCGCCCATAACGTTATTCGTGACTACCGATTTCCAGATACCAAAACGCCGCTCGATTGAGCGGCGCTTAAGTTTACTGCAACGAATCAGTCGCGCACGTAAATGATTTCCGGGCCATCTTCATCATCCACGTCTTCTTCGTCCCAATCGTCGTCACCGATGTCATGGACCGACTTGACGCCACTGCGACGCAGCGCACGCTGGTCATCCAGCGCTTGCAACTGGGCACGGGCTTCGTCTTCGATGCGCTGATCCAGCTCGGCCAGCTCCGCCTTGTAGACAGGGTCGGCCGCCAGGCGATCGGCACGGTCTTCGAGGTAGCGCATGATATCGCGAGTGAGGCGCTCAGTGCCTTCTTTGGCAATGGCCGAGATCACGTAGACCGGACCGGTCCATTCCAGGCGATCAACGATTTCCTTGACGCGCTCTTCGTGCTCTTCCTCGAGGATCTGGTCGCACTTGTTCAGTACCAACCAACGGTCACGCTCAGCCAGGGACGGGCTGAACTTGGTCAGCTCGCTGACAATCACTTCTGCAGCGTCCGGCGCACTGGTGTCATCCAGCGGCGCCATGTCGACGAGGTGCAGCAGCAAGCGGGTACGGGACAAGTGCTTGAGGAAACGAATCCCCAGGCCCGCGCCATCGGAAGCACCTTCGATCAGGCCCGGGATGTCCGCAACCACGAAGCTTTTCCAGCGATCGACACTGACCACACCCAGGTTTGGCACCAGGGTAGTGAACGGGTAATCGGCAACTTTCGGCTTGGCAGCAGACACCGAGCGGATGAACGTACTTTTGCCAGCGTTCGGCAGGCCCAGCAGACCCACGTCAGCCAACACCTTCATTTCCAGCTTGAGGTCACGCTGCTCGCCCGGCTTGCCCGGCGTGGTCTGGCGTGGCGCACGGTTGGTACTGGATTTGAAACGGGTGTTACCCAGACCGTGCCAGCCGCCATGAGCCACCAGCAAGCGCTGACCGGCTTTGGTCAGGTCGCCGATGATCTCCTGGGTCGCGGAGTCGATCACGGTAGTGCCGACCGGAACCCGCAGGACCAGCTCTTCGCCTTTTTTACCGGTGCAGTCGGTGCTGCCGCCGTTGGAGCCACGCTCGGCATCAAAGTGCCGGGTGTAACGGTAATCCACCAGAGTGTTGAGGTTTTCGTCGGCGACCATGTAGACCGAGCCGCCGTCACCACCATCACCACCGTTGGGACCACCGTTTTCGATGAATTTTTCCCGACGGAAACTCATGCAACCGTTACCGCCGTCGCCAGCTTTTACTCGGATCGAAACTTCATCAACGAACTTCATAACAAAACGCCTCTCGTCGCATGGACGAGCTTAAGAAACCAAGACATAAGACTCTTGCAAAAATGAGCGCAGCGACCTCAAGCAACGACCGCAAATCCACTGCCTTCACCCATCACAAACAGCTTTGCAAGAGACTCACCCCACAAACGAAAAAGCCCCGTCGCGAGACAGGGCTTTTCCAGCAACTACGTAATTATGCCGCGACGACTTCAGTCTTCGGGACAATGCTCACGTAACGGCGGTTGAAAGCGCCTTTTACTTCAAACTTGATCACGCCGTCGATTTTAGCGAACAGAGTGTGATCTTTACCCATGCCAACACCGTAACCGGCGTGAAATTGGGTGCCGCGCTGACGCACGATGATGTTGCCCGGAATGATAACCTGGCCGCCATACATCTTCACGCCAAGGCGTTTGGCTTCTGAGTCGCGACCGTTACGGGTACTACCACCAGCTTTTTTGTGTGCCATGAGTCAATTCTCCTAGTGAGGAATTAGGCTGAAATTAAGCCTGAATACCGGTGATTTTGATCTCGGTGTACCACTGGCGGTGGCCCATACGCTTCATGTGGTGCTTACGACGACGGAACTTGATGATGCGGACTTTATCGTGACGACCTTGGGAGATCACTTCAGCCACAACGGTAGCGCCTGCAACAACTGGAGCGCCGATGTTCACGTCATCGCCATTGGCGACCAACAGAACGCGATCAAAGGTAACGGATTCGCCAGTAGCGATTTCCAGCTTCTCGATCTTCAGGTATTCACCTGGGGCGACCTTGTATTGCTTGCCACCAGTAACAATTACTGCGTACGACATGGTATTTCTCCGATAATCCTGCTCACCCAGCGCTTTATAAGAAGAGGTATTGGCTGGCATGGCTGCATGGGATGGACGTCCCGAATGCAATTGCGTAAGGCAGGTGCTGCCCAGGAAGTTCAGGGTGCGCGATTGTACGCAAGCTATGGAGGTGTTGCAAGTAGCCGTCTATCGCGCCTTGACACTACGGGACGTGGGTCCTAGCATGCCGCGCAACCCTTCTGGAGCGACTGTCGCTGATGCAACCCCAAGCTTTCTACCGCGCGGTGGCGGACGATTTTAGCGCCGTCGACGGCATCATCAAGAAGCAGCTGACTTCTAAAGTGCCGCTGGTCTCCAAAATTGGCGACTACATTACGTCGGCCGGCGGTAAACGCCTGCGTCCTTTATTAGTGTTGCTGTGTGGCAAGGCGCTCGGCCGCGAAGGCGATGACCTGCGCCTGCTGGCCGCGACCATCGAGTTCCTGCACACCGCTACCCTGCTGCACGACGACGTGGTCGACATGTCCGGCATGCGCCGCGGTCGCGAGACGGCCAACGCGATGTGGGGCAACGCGCCAAGCGTGCTGGTGGGCGACTTCCTGTACTCACGTTCCTTCGAAATGATGGTCGAGCTGGGCTCGATGCCGGTGATGAAGATTCTTTCACAGGCCACGCGCATCATCGCCGAAGGCGAAGTGTTGCAGCTGTCGAAGGTTCGCGATGCCAGCACTACCGAAGAAACCTACATGGAAGTGATTCGCGGCAAAACCGCGATGCTCTTCGAAGCCTCGACCCACAGTGCCGCGGCCCTGTGCGAAGCGACGCCCGAGCAGAGCGAAGCCCTGCGCACCTTCGGCGATCACCTGGGGGTGGCCTTCCAGCTCGTGGACGACCTGCTGGATTATCGCGGCGACGCCGAAACCCTGGGCAAGAACGTCGGTGACGACCTGGCCGAGGGCAAGCCGACCTTGCCGCTGATCTATACCATGCGCGAAGGCACGCCGGAACAGGCCGCCCTGGTGCGCAAGGCGATCCAGAAAGGCGGGATCGAAGACCTGGAAAGCATCCGTGAAGCCGTGGAAGCCTCGGGCTCCCTCGAATACACCGCACAACTGGCCCGTGACTACGTCGCTCGCGCCATCCAATGCCTGGAAGCCCTTCCAGCCAGCGAATACCGGGATGCCCTGGTTGAGCTGAGTGAGTTTGCGGTCGCCCGCACTCACTGATTCTGCTCCGCTTCATGTGGGGGCTGGCTTGCCTGCGATGCAGGCACCTCGGTTTGTTCGTCACACCGCGGTGATGCAATCGCAGGCAAGCCAGCTCCCACAGCGCTCTCTGGCGTTGCTGCACCCTGCCGGGCTAAAACCCTATACAATGTGCGCTTTTTAGCCATCCTGAAACTAAAGGAGCTTTAGTGAGCACGTTGCCACCCTGCCCGAAATGCAATTCCGAATACACCTACGAAGACGGCGCCCAGCTGATTTGCCCGGAATGCGCCCATGAGTGGGCCGTCGGAGGCGAAGCCGAGGCTGCCAGCGATGAATCCGTGAAAAAAGACTCTGTGGGCAACGTCCTGCAGGACGGCGACACCATCACCGTGATCAAGGACCTCAAGGTCAAGGGCACGTCCCTGGTGGTCAAGGTCGGCACCAAGGTGAAAAACATCCGCCTGTGCGATGGCGACCACGATATCGACTGCAAGATCGACGGTATAGGCCCGATGAAGCTCAAGTCCGAGTTCGTGCGCAAAGTCTGAATCTGCTGCCTCCATCCCGTGCCCTGCACGGGATGGCGCTTCGCCCTCCCCGCGTCACCCCCGCACTACTGGCAAAAGGCCAGGCCTTTTGATCAAAAACAATATCCACACAGAAAAGTACGGAAATCGCCAATAGGTACTTGCTATTCCTTGAATAAGAATTATTCTCATTGAAAACCATCAAGGAGATGCGACCCATGACTTATTTGATTGATGCCTGGCTGGACCGCCCACACCCTTACCTGCGGATCCTTCATCGGGAAACCGGGGAAGTCTGCGCGGTGCTGGAAGAAGAAGCGCTGAGTGAACTGCAGGATCAGGGCGACCTGGACGTCAATGGCCTGAGCTCCAGCGAACCTGGGGTGTTGAAGGAGGTGGTGAGAAATCTGTTTCTGTTCTGCTATGCCCGGGCGTTGCGCCCGGTGACGGATCTCAATGGCAAGTTTCATCCATGAGTAACCGCGCAAAACGCTGTAGGAGCGAGCAGGCTCGCTCCTACAGGTAAGGTCTTACAGAACGTCGAGCAGCTCGACGTCGAACACCAGAACGCTGTGCGGCGGGATGCTGCCAACGCCTTGAGCGCCGTAAGCCAGTTCGCTCGGCACGTACAGACGCCATTTGCTGCCGGCATTCATCAGTTGCAGGGCTTCGGTCCAGCCGGCGATCACGCCGCCAACCGGGAATTCTGCAGGCTGGCCGCGCTCGTAGGAGCTGTCGAACACAGTGCCGTCGATCAGGGTGCCGTGGTAATGAGTGCGCACTTGGTCTTCACGGGTTGGCTTGGCGCCAGAACCTGCGGTCAGCACTTCAAATTGCAGGCCGGAAGCCAGGGTGGTGATGCCGTCACGCTTGGCGTTTTCAGCCAGGAAAGCCAGGCCTTCGCCAGCAGCGGCTTCAGCCTTTGCAGCCGCTTCGGCTTGCATGATTTCGCGGATGACCTTGAAGCTGGCGGCCATTTGCTCTTGGTCCACACGGCTTGGCTTGCCGGCGAAAGCGTCGGTCAGGCCAGCCAGGATCGCGTCCAGGCTCACGCCCGGTGGCGGGTTGTCGCGCAGTTGGTCGCCCAACTGACGGCCAATGCCGTAGCTCACGCGGGTTTCGTCGGTGGACAAGTTAACTTCGGACATGGAACTGCTCCGCTGTAGGACAGCGCCGGAAAACTGCAACATTTCCCGAACCGCCCAGAACTAAAAGGGCGAGCAGACTAGCACACAAGAACGACCGATGATGAGCCCCCGCCCTTACCAGGCGGAGTGGATGGCGATCGGCAAGCGCAGGCTTTCCTCGGCGCTGGGCGGCATGCCGCACATTTCGTCGTGCACCGAGGTGTGCACCAGCTCAAACGGCATTTTCGGCATCGCGTGCTTGTGCAGCAGTTGGCGCGCGTGCTCCACCGAACGCAGGTGCAGGGTTTTGCCCTGGTCATCACCCAACGGGTACGCCCTGCCCTGCATGCGGGCTTCCAGCACGTAGATACCGCCTTCGAGGGAGATCAGGCTCAATTGGTCAATACGGCCCACCGTGGCGTAGGCATACAGCTCTTGCAGGTTCATGACGGCACCTCCAGGACAGAGCTATAGAGATAGGCCGGAATGCCTCGAACCACAAGGCGAAAACCGGCCATCCGTCCATTAGTGCTTGGTGACTTTGTCCAGGTAGCCCATGGCAAACGCCGACACCACGAAGGTCATGTGAATGATCACGTACCACTTCAGGTGCTCGGGGTCGACGTTCTTCGCGTCCATGAAGACCCGCAGCAAGTGGATCGACGAAATCGCCACGATGGACGCCGCGACCTTCATCTTCAGCGACGAGGAATCCATGGTCCCCAGCCAGTTGAGCTTTTCCTTGCTTTCGTCGATGTCCAGCTGGGAGACGAAGTTCTCGTAGCCACTGATCATAACCATCACCAGCAGGCCGCCCACCAGCGCCATGTCGATCAACGACAGCAGCACCAGGATCACATCCGATTCGCTCATGGAGAACACCATGGGAATCACATGGAACACTTCCTGGAAGAACTTCAGACCCAGCGCCAGCAGGCCCAGGGACAAACCGAAATAGATCGGCGCCAACAGCCAGCGTGAGGCATACATTGCATTTTCGATAAAGCGTTCCATTGAATCTCACACAGCTTGGCTAAAAATGGCGCCGAGTATACCAGCCGTTCCCAAACGCCAGAAACCGTCGAGAAAACTGATCTGTACGGCATCTGTAAAAGAATTTTTCTGCTAGTGTCGAGCTCATCAACTCGGCTCGATGATGTCGGACAGGAAAACTCAGATAATGGATGTGCGATCCCCTTTGGCCAGCATTGGCCTGTGTGCGGCGTTGCTGATGGGCAGCGGTTGTTCCCCCAGCGATGAACACAAGCAAGCCAGCCTCGAAGAGAAAACCGCCAAGTTCGAACAGTCCCTGGACGCCATCCAGGACCCCAAGCTCAAGGACGCCGTGTCCGAGCTCGGTGGCTCGTTGCTGTTGCTGGAACGGGCGCGGGTCAAGCTCGCCACCAAGCCCATCGAGGCCGAGTACAGCGAAGACGCCCTGGCGCTGCTCAAGCATTACCCGACACCCCAGGCCCTGGTTGACACCTACATCAATGGCCTGTTTGTGCTGCGCAAGGCGTCCCATTCGGACTACCTGACGGACCTGCAGCCGATCTTCCCGTTCAACTTCAACATGCCCGACCAGTTCCCGTTCCCCCACGGCCTGGAGTGGCAGTCGGTCACTTTGAGCAACAACAAGGTCATCCCCTTCCAGCCGGAATGGTCGGAAACCGACCCGGGCATCCAGTTGAGCCCCACCAGTTCCAACCTGACCAACCCCGATGACCTCACGGTGACCTACCCGTTCGTCGAAGGCATCGAGACTGACAACAAGAGCCAGCCGCAGCCTGTCACCCTCAAGGGCAAGGTCGAAGTGATCGCCCCGCGCAAAGTCTTTACCTTCGACTTGTCGAAGAAGGACGTGGGCCGCAAACGCACCGAAGAAAACGTCACGATCACCCTGCTGACCCTGGAAAAGAACTACGCCGAGATCGAACTGACCAACAGCTCCCCCCTCGCGCCGGAAGTCGCCGACGAATCGCCTAACCCGCTGCTGGTGCAGGCGCGCGATACCACCGGGCAATTTCTCTCGCGTTCGGGCTCGATCAACGAGAACGCCGCCCAACTGGCGTTCTACGAGAAGCAACTGGCGGAAATGCAAAAGCAGACGGCCTGGTCCGATGCCTTCGAGAAACAGCTGGAAGACGAGCAGAAAGCCTTCGAACACAAGCAGGACAGCCATTACACCAAGGTGTACTTCAATGGCTTGATCGACAACGTGCAAGTCAGCGTCCTCGATTTTTCCCAAGCCACCGTAACCCGCAAGGACCTGGACCTGCCCGTGCGGCGCTTCGACAAGAACAGCCTGGAGAAAACCGTACAGCCCCTGCCGATGCCCGTCACCGTGTATGACGACCAGGCCTCCGACTGGCTGAAGGACGCCACGCTGTCCGAAGACCAACTCAAGAAAAGCGTCACCATCAATCAGTCGGTGGATGACGCCAGCGCGGCGCACATCGAGTTCGATCACCCCTACACCTTCAACGACGACCTGCTGGGCGACGACCGGGGCGGCGGCGATGCCCCCGTGACCTTTCTCACGGCCAACGACGAAGGCAAGCTGGGCGAGCCGATCGAGCTGCCCGCCGAGGCCTACGAGGTCGACCCGGGGCGCGCCACCATTACCTATGACCTGAACCTGTTCCCCGAGAACCCAGGGTTTGCCGTAGGTTCAATGCCGCTGTTCCTGGCCACCATCGAAAAAGGCAACCTCACGGCGGGGCAACTGCCCAAGGGCCTGGAACTGAAAGACAACGCGCTGATTGTCGACCAGAAGCTGTTCCCCGCCGACAGCTGGCGGTTCTATGCCAAGGACGCCAGCGGCAACTACCTGAAGGAAATTCTCGGCGTCAGCCACCGCGCAGAGGAGTACGGCACGGCGTTGTTCGACGTGCATTACTTCTACGGCCAGCCGAGCGCATTGGAGACCTACCAGCGCACCGGGTTGAACACGGTGCAGTATGGGTTTGAGGTCAAGCTGGACAAGCCCGAGGCGGCACCTGCCCCCAAGCCGTAAGCGCCAAGCGGGCTGGTGTGGGAGCCGGGCTTGCCCGCGATAGCATCACCTCGGTCCAGCTGAAAGACCGAGTTGCCTGCATCGCAGGCAAGCCAGCTCCCACACAAACCCACCCATTGGGTTTTCGATGTTTAGCGGATATCACTCAACGCCGTGTGCCGCCCGCCATTGAGCTGTCGCAAGTGCGCCTGGAGGTGCAGGCACCAGATCTGCGGGTCGTCGGCCAGCTCGTACCCGTGCAGGGTCAGGCTTTCGACAATCGAATCGAGGATGGTTTGTGCCACGAAAGGTCCGTGAAACGGGCCTTGAGACTTGATGGTGGAGGGCTGTTCGCCAGTCATTCCGGCGGCAAACAACAAGGTCCACATCCCGGTATCCCCCGCGAGAGGGCGAATGGAACATTCGATACGGGTGACCAGGCCCAGGCACTGGCGGGTGAGGCAGAGGTTGCGCGACATGGCGGCGACCCTCGGTAGATCCGGTATTCAGCCTCGCAGGGCAAGACTGTTTCTATCCAGCGACTCCTGTGGATATCCCTTGAGCTGAGAATAGAAGAAACCCGGTACAAACCAAGGCTGGGGGACCAACGGACGACTGCCCTGTGGTGAGGGGGCTTGTCTCCCGCTGGGCTGCGAAGCAGCCCCAATAGGATAAACACGCTCTAACAGGTAAAACACACTGCCTGGATTTGGGGCTGCTTCGCAGCCCAACGGGGGACAAGCCCCCTCGCCACAAGGCGCGCCCCTCATCCGATCAACATCACACGGGCTTGGTCTCAGCCAACGCCTCCTGCGCCAACTCCTTCTCGGCTTCCTTCAGATCATCTTCGCTGATCATCTCGGCAATCGCCCGCAGGCGCTCCACCACCCGCGCGTTGACGCTGCCTTCCGGGAATTGCCCCTCCTCGTCCGGCGACCCCGCCGGCTCGCCCACCAGCAGGCTCAGGGCTTCGTCAGCCTGACGCACGGCGTAGACGTGGAATTGCCCGTCCCGCACGGCCTGCAACACCTTCTCATCAAGCATCAGCGTCGCGACGTTGGCCTGGGGAATGATCGCGCCCTGCTCGCCGGTCAGCCCGCGGGCTTCACAGAGGCGGAAGAAACCTTCGATCTTCTCGTTGACCCCACCCACCGCCTGCACTTCACCAAACTGGTTGATGGAACCGGTGATGGCAAAGCACTGCTTGAGCGGCGTCTTCGACAGGGCCGAGATCAAGGTGCACGCCTCGCCCAGGGACGCACTGTCGCCGTCGACGTAACCGTAGGACTGCTCCAGGGCGATACTCGCCGAGATCGCCAGCGGGAATTCCTGGGCATAACGGCTGCCCAGGTAACCGGTGAGGATCATTACACCCTTGGAGTGAATCGGCTGGCCGAGGTTAACTTCGCGCTCGATATCGACGATGCCGCTGCCGCCCGGGTACACCGTGGCAGAAATCCGCGCCGGCACACCGAATGCCGAGTCACCGACCTCCAACACTGTCAGCCCGTTGCACTTGCCCACCGCGGCACCGGCGGTGTCGATCAGGATCACCCCGGCGAGCATGTCGTCGAGAATCCGCGCCGACACCCGCCCGGTGCGCGTGGCCTTGGCCTTGAGCGCGCGCTCGATGTGCCCGGCATCCGTGCGCTCATCGCCCGCCAGGTGGCGAATGAAATCCGCCTCGCTGACCAACTGGAACAGATCGCCGATACGCGCCGACAGGCGCCCCTGGTTCTCCGCCAGCCGCGCGCTGTAGGTCGCCAGACGCGCCACAGCGTCCGAGGTCAACGGCGCCATGCCTTCTTCCGAGGTGCGGGTTTTCAGCAACTGTGCAAACTGCTCCAGGCTTTCATCCACCATCGGAATGTCTTCGTCAAAATCCACCAGCACCCGGAACATCTCCTGGAAGTCCGGATCCGCGTCTTGCAACGCGTAGTACAGCTGGCGGGAGCCGATGATGATGACCTTGAGCTGCAACGGGATCACTTGCGGGTTGAGGGTCACGGTGGCCAGGCGGCCCAGTTCGCCCAACGGTGATTCCATCTTCAGCTTGCGCGACTGCAGGGCACGCTTGAGGGCGTCCCACACAAACGGCTCGCTGAGCATTTTCTCGGCTTCGAGGATCAGGAAACCGCCGTTGGCCCGGTGCAGCGCGCCCGGCCGCAACTGGCGATAGGTGGTGTAGAGCGCGCCCTGGTCGGTACTGTATTCAATACGGCCGAACAGGTTGTCGTAGGTCGGGTGCGGCTCGAATACCACCGGCGCGCCACCGTTGACCGGATGGCCCACCACCAGGCTCGGGCAGTACTGCTCTTCCAGCAACTTACGGGCCTGGGCGTCAGTTTTCGCGTCATCCACCAACTGCTCGACCACGGTTTTCAGCAGGTACACCTGCATGGCCTGCAAGTAACCGCAGACGGCCGCGTTCTCCGCGTACTTCTCGGACAACGGCGCCAACAGTGGCTGCAAGGCCAGGGTGATGGTTTCTTCGTTGAACTGGCGCATCTGGTTATTGGACTCGCGCTTCCACTGGGGCAGGCTGGCGAGTTCTTCGTTGAGGCGTTCTTCCAGCTCGGAAATATCGGTGTGGAAACGCTCGCGGTCGGCTTCCGGCAACTGCGAAAACTCGGCCTCGTCCAGCGCCTTGCCGTCGAGCATCGGGGTAAAGGCGATGTTGCTGCTGTCACGGTACAGCGCCACGTCCTTTTCCAGGGCCAAGCGCTCGATCACATCCAGGGCACGGTCGTAACGCTGGTTGAAGGCACGGTCGATGGCGCTTTTGCGCTGTTGATACGTCGGGTGTTCGAACACCGCTGGAAAGGTCGCGACCAGGTTGTCGATCAGGCCGTTGATGTCGCTGATGAACGCGGCAGCACCGCCCGCAGGCAGTTCCAGCGCGCGGGGCTCGCGAGGCTCATCGAAATTATTGACGTAGACCCAGTCGGCCGGGGTCTGCAGGCGTTTGCCTTCGGCCTTAAGGTAGCGTTTGACGAACGAAAAGCGGCCGGTCCCGGGCTCGCCCATCACAAATACGTTGTAACCGGGGCGTGGCATGGCCACACCAAACTGCAAGGCTTCGACCGCACGTTCCTGGCCAAGCACACCGCGAAAGGGCTCCAAATCATTGGTGGTCGAGAAGCTGAACTGTTCAGCGGAAAAAGGACGAGTCAGCGCTTCAGGCGCTAGACGCAAGCTGGCAGCAACAGGATCAGGCATCGGGCTTCCTTACATCAGGCGGGGCAGATGACGGCATTCTGGCGCCGGGTTGGGCCGGCTGGCAAGGCACGGCTTAGGGAAAGCATAGACCCGGCTTTGAGGCTGTAAAAAAACCGAGTGTTTCCGGCTTGTTTCACAAAAAATAACGGAACCCTTGGATCGTGCCTAAACTCCAACCTGCTGCGGGTTGGACTAATAACCGGCCCCTAGGGTGCTGTCAGGCACCTGAACCCTTGTCCATTGGTTTGCACACAAAGAGAACAAAGCTATGAAACGGATCCTTCTTGGTACTCTCTTCACCGTAGTCTCCCTCAATGCAATGGCTGAAGCGCCAGGTGGCCCGAACTGCGGTTGGGGCAACATGTTGTTCGAAGGCCAACGCGGCACTCCCGCTCACTTCCTGGCTTCCACCACCAACGGTACCTCGGGGAACGCCACTTTCGGCATGACCTCGGGCACTAACGGCTGTAACACCAACAGCGCACTGACCTACGGTGGCAAATCGTGGATTGCCATGAATGGCATGATGAACGAGCTGTCCGAAGACATGGCCAAAGGTAACGGCGAAGCGCTGACTACCTACGCCGTGGTACTGGGTGTTGCTCCTGAAGACCGCGAGCACTTTGCCGCGGTGACTCACGAGCACTTCCAGCAAATCTTCAGCAAAGCTGACGTAACCGCTGATGACGTGCACAACAACACCCTGGCCGTACTGAAAGGCGACACCCGCCTGGCGAAATACGCTACCCAGGCTTAAGCTCGACCCGCCCGTGCCTTTCGAGGCACGGGTTTTATTATTTTTGGACCTGCCTCCCCTTTGGGTCTTTTTATCTCGACTTAAGTTGCCCACATGCTCAAACGCCTTGCCTACCTGGCACTCTTCGCCTGCGCCCCGCTGTATGCGGCACCGCACCTTGATGATCAACGTTTGCAGCAACTGGCCAACGAGCCGTTCTGGCTGTCGCTGGGGCATTACGAATCCGGCAAGTTCGAAGGCTGGCGCAGTTATGTCAGCGACAAGAAATTCTTCCTCGCACCCGATGGCGCCCACCATCCGGACCAGGAACTAAAGGCCACCGTAGAAGCACTCTATGCTCCGGCCAGCCTCGGTGAAAAACACGCTCAATGCGTTTACCCCGCACGTACCCGTTGGCTCAAGGACCAGTTGCACCTGACTGACTTGCCGGCGCTGGACTGCAAGGAATTCAAGCAATGGTTCAAGGACGTCGCCCCCCACAGCGCGGTGATGATCTTCCCGGCGGCCTACCTCAACAGCCCGTCGTCAATGTTCGGCCACACCCTGCTGCGCATCGACCAGGCTGACGTGCAGAGCAACAACACCGCGCTGCTCAGCTACGCGATCAACTTTGGCGCCTATATCGAAGGCTCGGACAACAGCATCCTCTACGCCTGGAAAGGCCTGATGGGCGGTTATCCCGGCCTGTTTGCGCTGGTGCCCTACCAGGAAAAACTCTCCGAATACCGTAGCCTGGAGAACCGCGACCTGTGGGAATACCGCCTGAACCTGACCCAGGTCGAGACCGAGCGCATGGTCGAGCATGTGTGGGAACTCAAACAGATCCAGTTCGACTACTTCTTCTTCGACGAAAACTGCTCCTATCGCCTGCTGGAACTGCTGCAAGTGGCCCGCCCAACGCTGCGGCTGACCGAACAATTCCCGCTGACCGCGATTCCTACCGACACTGTGAAAGCCGTGAAAGAAGCCGGCCTGGTGGAGAAAATCGACTATCGCCCGTCCCGTGAACGCGAACTGCTGGAACGTGCCAAGCCTCTGAGCAGTGATGAGCAACAATGGGTGCTGAAGATCAGCGACGACCAGAAACAACTGCAGGAGCCGGGCTTCAAGGCCATCGCCAAAGACCGCCAGGCCCTGATCATCGACGCGGCCTACCGCCTCGGCCGCTACCGCGCCAACGGCCTGGAGCGCGACACCGAACGCTCCCAACGCAGCTTCGAACTGCTGCGGGCCATCAACCAGAACCCGGCGCCAGACCTGAAGATCGAACGCCCCGGCCTGCCCGAAGACGGCCACGAGTCCCGCACCTGGCAAGCCGGCATCGGCACCCGGGGCGACAAGGCCTTCGGCGAATATGGCCTGCGCATGGCCTATCACGACCTGAACGACAACGCCGAAGGCTTCCCGCTGGGCGCGCAGATCGAAATCCTGCAAATGAAACTGCGCCAGTACGAAGGCAACCACTGGCAATTGCAGCAACTGGACCTGGCGACCATCCGCTCACTGACCCCGCGCAACGAGCTGCTGCAACCCTGGTCGTGGCAAGTGACCGGCGGCCTTGAGCGCGTGCCGGGCAAACATGACGACGAAACCCTGGTCAGCCACGTCAACGGCGGCGCCGGCGGCACCTGGCAACTGCGCGACGACATGCTGGGCTTCGCCCTCGGCACCGTGCGCGTGGAACACAACAGCGACTTTGGCGAAGCCATCTCCCCGGCGGCCGGCTTCAACACCGGCGTGCTGTGGCGCAATCCGCTGGGCAACCTGAGCCTGGAAGCCAAGGGTGATTTCTTCACCAATGGCGAAGTACGGCGCAGTATCAGCCTGAATCAACAGTGGGAATTGTCGCGCAACCTGGGGTTGAGACTGAGTGCCCAGCGTGAATACAGCCACTTGGCGACACCGGTGAATGAAGTGATGCTGGAAGTGAAGTGGTATCACTACTGACCCCACTCGCCAGGAAAACACCTATCAAATGTGGGAGCTGGCTTGCCTGCGATGGCATCGCTGGTTTACGCCTGAGATACCGCGTCGCCGGCATCGCAGGCAAGCCAACTCCCACATTTTGACCGCGTTACTTCAGAGGCAGCAGTGCCAACAGATTAATCACAGCCCTTTCACATCCCCCCAACGAATCGCCTTCTAAACTCCCCTCATCAGCCGTTCAACGGCCAGGGAGCATGCGATGTGGCGGCACGCAGTAATGCTGGGCGTGTTGGCCCTGCTCTCGGGTTGCCAATCAACCCATGAGGATTTGCTGGCCAAGGGTTACCCTCCCGCCTTCGCCGACGGCTATGACGACGGTTGCAGCAGCGGCCGCCAGGCCGCCGGGGTGATCACCGGGGAATTTCGCAAGAACGTCCCCCGCTATCTGAAGGACCGCACCTACGCCGAAGGCTGGGATGACGGCTTCCGCCAGTGCAAGGCCATGCGCGAGAACGAAGACCTGAACGACTATAAGAACCGCCACTGGGACGACCGCGAACGCGCCTGGCAACAGGAAAAGGACCGCGACGCCGCCCGGGCCTTTCGCTCGCCATAGGTCGCTTTCAGACATCCAGCGAAACTTAACCCCTGCGACCATGGCCCAAACTCCATAGCAGGAGAATCCCATGAGTCGAGCGTTCGTCAATGAAGACAGCGCCGCTGCCCAGGCCAGCCAACCGGTGGAACGCCAGGTCAGCGCGCAACCCAATCACCTCACCGCCCGCGGGCTTGCGCAGTTGCAGGCCAAGGTGGCGCAGTTGCAGAACGAGCACAGCGAAGAATCCGCCAAGGGCGAGCAGGCCGATAAACAGCGCCAGGCCGACCTTGAGCGGGATTTGCGTTACTTCAACCAGCGCCTGCAAAGCGCACAGGTGGTGGCGCCGGCAACCTCCACCGACAAGGTGCAGATCGGCAGTTGGGTGACCTTTGCCAACGAACAGGACGAAGAGCAGCGCATTCAGTTAGTGGGCGAAGACCAGGCCGACGCCACGGTGGGCCTGATCAACTGGGGTTCGCCCCTGGGCCGGGCGCTGCTGGGTGCGCAGGTGGGCGACGAGGTGCTGTGGAAGCGCCCCGTCGGTGATCAGTTGATCGAAATCCTGCGCATCGAGCCCGAGGCTTAAACGATGCCTTGAGCCAGCATCGCGTCCGCAACTTTCACAAAGCCTGCGATGTTGGCGCCCTTCACGTAGTTGACCCGACCGTTCTCTTCGCCGTAATGCACGCACGCATGGTGGATCGACTGCATGATGTTGTGCAGCTTGCTGTCCACTTCGCCGGCGGTCCACAGCAGGCGCATGGCGTTCTGCGACATCTCCAGCCCGCTCACCGCCACGCCGCCCGCATTGGACGCCTTGCCCGGCGCGAACAGGATGCCGGCCTCGATAAAGATATCCACCGCCTCCAGGGTGGTGGGCATGTTGGCGCCTTCGGCCACACACACGCAGCCATTGCGCAACAGGGTGCGCGCCGCTTCGGCGTCCAGTTCGTTCTGGGTCGCACAGGGCAGCGCGATATCGCAGGCCAACTCCCACGGCGCCTTGCCGGCACGGAATTCCAGGCCAAAACGCACCGCCAGTTCGCTGATGCGCCCGCGCTGTACGTTTTTCAGCTCCAGCAGCGCCGTCCATTGTTCTTCGGTCAAGCCGCTTTCGCAGTACAGGGTGCCTTCGGAGTCGGACAGGCAAATCACCTTGCCCCCCAGGTCCATGACCTTGCGCGCCGCGTATTGCGCGACGTTGCCGGAACCGGAGATGGCCACGCGCTTGCCTTCGACCCGCTCGCCATTGCGCTTGAGCATTTCCTCGGCGAAGTACACACAGCCAAAACCGGTGGCTTCCGGGCGGATCAGGCTGCCGCCGTAGCTCATGCCCTTGCCGGTCAGCACCGAGGTGAACTGGTTGCTCAGGCGCTTGTATTGGCCGAACAGGAAGCCGATTTCGCGGGCGCCCACGCCGATATCACCGGCGGGCACATCCACGTCCGAGCCGATATGGCGATACAACTCGCTCATGAACGCCTGGCAGAAGCGCATCACCTCGGCGTCGCTCTTGCCCTTGGGATCGAAGTCCGAGCCGCCCTTGCCGCCGCCCATGGGCAGCGAGGTGAGGGAATTCTTGAAGGTTTGTTCGAAGGCGAGGAATTTCAGCACGCCGAGGTTGACCGACGGGTGGAAACGCAGGCCGCCTTTGTATGGGCCGATGGCGCTGTTCATCTGGATCCGGAACCCGCGGTTGACCCGCACTTTGCCCTGGTCATCTTCCCACGACACCCGGAACACAATCGCACGCTCAGGCTCGCAGATGCGCTCCAGGATGCCCGAGTTCAGGTAGTGGGGATTGGCTTCAAGAAACGGCCACAAACTGCGCAGGACTTCTTCCACGGCCTGGTGGAATTCCGGCTGGTCGGGGTCGCGTTTTTTGAGGCGGGCAAGGAAGGATTCAACGGATTCAATCATGAAAAGTCTCGGCAAATTTATTGTCGTTAAAGGAGATTTGTCCCGGACTTTATCAACTCATGCCGCACCGCGACAGGGCAAAATGTCGCCTTTGTGAATTTAAATGGTGCATTTGATATAAATTAAGGCAGTTTTTGCACCTTAATGAGGATTTAAATCAAAGTTTCGCACCAACAAATGAACCGCTATCGCAGGCAAGCCAGCTCCCACATCTGGCTGCGTACATTCAAGACAACGCGGTCGAATGTGGGAGCTGGCTTGCCTGCGATGCAGACGACGCGGTCCACCTGAAAACACGCAAAAAAAAGCGGAGCCCGAAGGCTCCGCTTTTTCAAACCACCAGCCCGAATCAGGCCAGTTTCTTGTGCCGTACACGATGCGGCTGGGCAGCGGCTTCGCCGAGGCGTTTCTTGCGATCGGCTTCGTATTCGGTGTAGTTGCCTTCGAAGAACACGGCTTGGGAGTCGTCTTCGTACGCCAGGATGTGAGTGGCCACGCGGTCAAGGAACCACCGATCGTGAGAGATCACAATGGCGGCGCCCGGGAAGTCCAGCAGCGCT
Source organism: Pseudomonas sp. PAMC 25886 (assembly GCF_000242655.1). NCBI lineage: Bacteria > Pseudomonadati > Pseudomonadota > Gammaproteobacteria > Pseudomonadales > Pseudomonadaceae > Pseudomonas > Pseudomonas sp. PAMC 25886. The sequence goes on along the minus strand of NZ_AHHC01000070.1, from coordinate 21,866 downwards.
TCTTCCAGGGAACGCAGGGTTTCAACGTCGAGGTCGTTTGACGGTTCGTCGAGCAGCAGGACGTTGCCGCCCTCTTTCAAGGTCAGGGCCAGGTGCAAGCGACCGCGCTCACCCCCGGACAGGTCCTTGACGAACTTCTGCTGGTCGCCGCCCTTGAAGTTGAAGCGACCCACGTAGGTGCGCGACGGGATTTCATAGTTGCCGATACGAATCTGGTCGGAACCGTCGGAAATCTGCTGGAACACCGTCTTGCTGCCGTCGAGGTCGTCGCGGCTCTGGTCCACGCACGCCAGCTGCACGGTTTCGCCGACTTCGATGGTGCCCGAGTCCGGTTGTTCCTTGCCCATCAGCATGCGGAACAGCGTGGATTTACCCGCACCGTTACCGCCGATCACACCAACGATGGCGCCTTTGGGCATGGAGAACGACAGGTTGTCGATCAACACGCGATCGCCGTAGCCTTTGCAGACGTTCTTGAACTCGATGACCTTGTCACCCAGGCGCGGACCGGCCGGGATGTAGATCTCGTTGGTCTCGGAACGCTTCTGGAATTCCTGGGATTGCATCTCTTCGAAACGCGCGAGACGGGCCTTGGATTTCGACTGACGTGCCTTGGCGCCTTTACGCACCCATTCCAGCTCGTCTTTCATGGCCTTTTCATGGGCCGACTGCTGCTTGGATTCGGCCGCCAGACGGTCGGACTTGGCTTCCAGCCAACCGGAGTAGTTGCCCTCGTAAGGGATACCGGCGCCGCGGTCGAGTTCCAGAATCCAGCCGGCCACGTTGTCCAGGAAGTACCGGTCGTGCGTGATCGCAACCACGGTGCCCGGGAAGTCGTGGAGGAAATGCTCCAGCCAGGCGACGGAATCGGCGTCCAGGTGGTTGGTGGGTTCGTCGAGCAACAGCATGTCAGGGGCGGAAAGCAGCAGGCGGCACAGGGCCACACGACGCTTTTCACCACCGGACAGGTGTTCAACCTTGGCGTCCCACGCCGGCAGGCGCAGCGCGTCGGCGGCGACTTCCAGCTGCCGGTCCAGGTTGTGACCGTCTGCGGCTTGCAGGATGGCTTCGAGCTTGGCCTGTTCTGCCGCCAGTTTGTCGAAGTCGGCATCTTCTTCAGCGTAGGCCGCGTAGACCTCGTCCAGGCGCGCCTGGGCGTTCTTGATCACGCTGACGGCTTCCTCGACCACTTCACGCACGGTCTTGGTCGGGTCCAGGATCGGCTCTTGCGGCAGGTAGCCGATGTTCAGGTCGGGCATCGGGCGGGCTTCGCCGTCGAATTCGGTGTCGACGCCGGCCATGATTTTCAACAGGGTGGATTTACCCGAACCGTTGAGGCCGAGCACGCCGATCTTGGCGCCCGGGAAGAAGGACAGAGAAATGTTTTTCAGGATTTCCCGCTTCGGCGGAACAACTTTTCCCAGCCGATGCATGGTGAAGACGTATTGAGCCATGGTGAACCTAGCGTCAGTGACTGATGAATTAAGCGGGCGAAACCCGTGCCAGGCCATGCGCCGCGCGGGCCGTTGATATCTATCAATGCCTGCGTGCGGTAGATGCCTGATTGTCTGGGGCTGGAACGCCCTCGCGTAACCGGCAAAGCTACCTGAATGCGGGTGGGCAGTCCAGCCAGGCGGGGCTGGCACTTTGCCACAACACAAGGCATGCTAGCCGCCCTCCGGGCGTCCGGCTTATAGTGCACGTCGCGCGCCAGTCCAGCCAAACCGCAGGATCACAGTTTGTCCAACGTCACGCCGCCAACTCCCCTGCGCGCCGCTCATATAGCGCCGGGAGCGCCCCTGCACGGAACCCTGAAGGGCGCATTGGCGACGCTTGTCCTGCTGCTGCTCGCGCTGCTGTTCTGGCAACTGCTGGACCAATTGCAGCAAAACCAGAAAAACCAGCAGCAATACACCATCGACTACAGCGCCGACCTGGCCGAACAGATCAGCCTGAACATGGCCCTCAGCGCGCAAATCGCCCTGAACCTGCTACCGATCGTCGAGCCGCCCCGGGACACCGAACAGCAACAAATCCTGATGCGCACCCTGCAACGCTCCCTGCCGGAGTTGCGCAGCGTCGCCCTGCTCGCCCCCAGCGGCGCGATGATCAGTGACAGCGCCAGCGACAGCCAGGACAGCGCCTGGCTTGAAGAACTGGTCAAGCGCAGCCACGCCCAGTCCTATTACCTGAGCAACAACAACGACGGCACCGTCATCTACCTGCTGCTGCACCAGCCCAGCGGCGGCACCAAGATGTACTGGGCCCTGCGCCTGGCGCCCAATTACCTGGCCAACCTGACCCGCCAGGACGGCCAGGGCCAGCGCCCCATGTGGGTCATCGAAAACCGCCTCAACCACCGCGTGGTCAGCCGTGACAGCGGCATGCCGGCCCAATGGGCCTCGTCGCTGACCCCGGACGAATTGAACAAAAGTGTACTGGTCACGCCCCTGAGCAAGAGCGACTGGCAACTGCGCGGCCTGTTCGACCGCGCTGCCGTGCTGGAACAGCTGCTGCCGGCCTTTATTGGCAAATGCCTGCTGGGCCTGGCCTTCTCGCTGATCCCGGTGATCGTGCTGCTGAACATGCGCCGCCGCCAGCGCCAGGTGCACGAGGGACGGCGCCGCTACCAGGATATTTTCGAAGGCACCGGCGTGGCGCTGTGCGTGCTGGACCTGTCTGGCCTGCGTGCGTTCTTCGATAGAGCCCGACTGCAAACCCGCGAACAGTTGCAACAGTTACTGCAAGACAGCCCGGAGCAACGCCAGCAACTGCTCAAGGAACTGCGCATTACCGAGGTCAATCAGGTGGCGGTGCGCCTGCTGAATGTCGCCTCTTGCGAGCAAGCCTGGGAGCGCCTGATCGACGCCTGCCCGTCGAGCCCGACCGCCATCGGCCACCAGGTGATCGACGCGGTACTGACCCAACAGAAACAGCTCGAACTGGAAATCCAGCTCAGCGACGTCGCAGGCAACGACCAATACCTGTGGCTGGTGATGCGCCTGCCGGAGCAACAGGACGACTTCAAGGCCGTGATCCTGAGCATCAGCGACATCACCAGCCGCAAGCTGATCGAGCTGTCGCTGGTGGAGCGCGAGGGTTTCTGGTCGGACGTGGTGCGCACCGTGCCCGATCACCTGTATGTGCAGGACGTGATCAGCCAACGGATGATTTTCAGCAACCACCACCTTGGCCACACCCTGGGCTACAACAAGCCCGAACTGCAGCAAATGGGCGAGTATTTCTGGGAAATCCTGCTGCACCCCGAAGACGCCGAGCGTTACCACGACCTGCGTCAGCTACAGCGTCAGGCCGGCTACCTCAGCCAGTTGCAGTGCCAACTGCGCTTTCGTCACCGCAACAACCAATGGCGGCGCTTCGATATCCGCGAACAGGCCCTGGCCCGAGACAAGACCGACCAGGTGACGCGCATTATCGGCGTGGCCAAGGACATCACCGACCAGATCGAGGCCAGCGAATCCCTGCGGGACAGCGAACAGCGCTACCGCATGCTGGCCGAAAGCATCAGCGACGTGATCTTTTCCACCGACAGCAAGCTGGCCCTCAACTACGTCAGCCCTTCGGTGAACGCGGTGCTGGGTTATGACGTTGACTGGATCTTTGAAAACGGCTGGCAATCGACCATCGCCAACCCGCAGCAACTGACCGGCATCTACTCCCTGGTGGAACAAGTCAGCCGCGCCCTGGACCAACCCGAGTCCCTGGCGGCCTTGCGCAACGACGTGCAGACCCAGTTGTTCCTGTTCGACTGCCTGCGCGCCGACGGGCGCAAGATCCCCATCGAGCTGCGCCTGGTGCTGGTGTGGGACGAGCACGGCGCGTTCGAAGGCATCCTCGGCGTGGGTCGCGATATCAGCCAGCAACGCCGCGCGGAAAAAGACCTGCGCATGGCGGCCACGGTATTCGAACACTCCACCTCGGCGATCCTGATCACCGACCCGGCCGGCTATATCGTGCAGGCCAACGAGGCCTTCAGCCGGGTCAGCGGTTATGCGGTGGCGGACGTGCTCGACCAGTTGCCGAACATGCTCACCGTCGACGAACAGCAGGAAGCTCACCTGCGCTACGTGCTCAAGCAATTGCACCAGCACAGCACCTGGGAAGGCGAAGTGTGGCTCAAGCGCCGCAACGGCGAGCATTACCCGGCCTGGGTCGGGATTACTGCCGTGTTCGATGACGAAGGCGACCTGGCCAGCTACGTGTGCTTCTTCAGTGACATCAGCGAGCGCAAGGCCAGCGAACAGCGGATCCACCGCCTGGCCTACTACGACGCCCTGACCCACCTGCCCAACCGCACGCTGTTCCAGGACCGCCTGCACACCGCGTTGCAGTCGGCGGAACGGCAGAAGTCGTGGGTGGTGCTGATGTTCCTCGACCTCGACCGCTTCAAGCCGATCAACGACTCCCTGGGCCACGCTGCCGGCGACCGCATGCTCAAGGAAATGGCCACCCGCCTGCTGGGCTGCGTGGCCGAAGACGATACCGTGGCGCGCATGGGCGGCGACGAGTTCACCTTGCTGCTGCAGCCACGGGTCAACCGTGAAATGGCGCTGAACCGCGCGATTCACGTGGCCGAGCAGATCCTGGCCAGCCTGGTGAAGCCGTTTGTGCTGGAGGGCCGCGAGTTCTTCGTGACCGCCAGTATCGGCATCGCCTTGAGCCCGCAGGACGGCAACGAGCTGAGCCAGTTGATGAAGAACGCCGACACGGCGATGTACCACGCCAAGGAGCGCGGCAAGAACAACTTCCAGTTCTACCAGGCCGACATGAACGCCAGCGCCCTGGAGCGCCTGGAGCTGGAAAGCGACCTGCGCCACGCCCTCGAACAGAACGAATTCGTGCTCTATTACCAGCCGCAGTTCAGCGGCGACGGCAAACGCCTGACCGGCGCCGAAGCCCTGCTGCGCTGGCGTCATCCGCGGCGCGGGCTGGTGCCGCCGGGGGATTTCATCCCGGTGCTGGAGGAGTTGGGACTGGTGGTGGATGTAGGCGACTGGGTGATCAGCGAAGCCTGCCGTCAACTCAAGACCTGGCACCAGAACAAGGTGCGGGTGCCCAAGGTCTCGGTCAACATCTCGGCCCGGCAGTTCTCCGACGGGCAACTGGGCGAGCGTATCGCCACCATCCTCAAGGACACCGGCCTGCCGCCGGCGTGCCTGGAGCTGGAGCTGACCGAAAGTATCCTGATGCGCGAGGTCAATGAAGCGATGCAGATCCTCGCCAGCCTGAAAAACCTCGGCCTGAGCATTGCGGTAGACGACTTCGGCACGGGTTATTCGTCGCTGAACTACCTCAAGCAATTCCCGATCGACGTGCTGAAGATCGACCGCACCTTTGTCGACGGCCTGCCGTCGGGTGAACAGGATGCGCAGATTGCCCGGGCGATTATCGCGATGGCCCACAGCCTGAACCTGGCGGTAATCGCCGAGGGCGTGGAAACCCATGAGCAGCTGGACTTCCTGCGGGAGCACGGTTGTGACGAAGTGCAGGGCTACCTGTTCGGGCGGCCGATGCCGGCGAACCGGTTTGAGGCGCAGTTCAGCAATGATGCGCTGTTCATGTTCGACTAAGAGCGTGTGATGCGGCTTTTGTGGCGAGGGGGCTTGTCCCCCGTTGGGCTGCGAAGCAGCCCCAAAACCTGCCACCGCGATCTATCTGAATAAACGTGTGAGCCCTGAATGGGGCTGCTGCGCAGCCCAACGGGGGACAAGCCCCCTCGCCACAAGGGCACCACTCATCCCCAAGTGAATCCCGCTTGTCCGCGACATGATGTCCTTTCATATGCCATCTAAAACCCATTGGGTTAGAATGCGCTTCTTTTCTGCCCCCGATCCTTGAGGACCGCCATGTTCAGCCGTGATTTGACTATTGCCAAGTACGACGCCGATCTCTTTGCCGCCATGGAGCAAGAAGCCGTGCGCCAGGAAGAGCACATTGAGCTGATCGCTTCGGAAAACTACACCAGCCCTGCGGTTATGGAGGCTCAAGGTTCGGTTCTGACCAACAAGTACGCCGAAGGTTACCCAGGCAAGCGTTACTACGGTGGTTGCGAGTACGTCGACATCGTTGAGCAGCTGGCAATCGACCGCGCCAAGGAACTGTTCGGCGCCGATTACGCCAACGTCCAGCCACACGCCGGCTCCCAAGCCAACAGCGCCGTTTACCTGGCCCTGCTGCAAGCGGGCGACACCATCCTGGGCATGAGCCTGGCCCACGGCGGTCACCTGACCCACGGTGCCAGCGTTTCCTCCTCCGGCAAGCTGTACAACGCCGTTCAGTACGGCATCGACGGCAATGGCCTGATCGACTACGACGAAGTCGAGCGCCTGGCGGTTGAGCACAAGCCAAAAATGATCGTGGCCGGTTTCTCTGCCTACTCGCAGATCCTGGATTTCCCACGCTTCCGCGCAATCGCTGACAAAGTCGGCGCCTACCTGTTCGTCGACATGGCCCACGTGGCCGGTCTGGTCGCCGCTGGCGTCTACCCGAACCCGGTGCCATTCGCTGACGTAGTAACCACCACGACCCACAAGACCCTGCGCGGTCCACGTGGCGGCCTGATCCTGGCGCGCGCCAACGCCGAGATCGAGAAGAAGCTGAACTCCGCCGTATTCCCGGGCGGCCAAGGTGGCCCGCTGGAGCACGTGATCGCCGCCAAAGCGATCTGCTTCAAGGAAGCCCTGCAGCCTGAGTTCAAGACCTACCAGCAGCAAGTGGTGAAAAACGCCAAGGCCATGGCCGGTGTGTTCATCGAGCGCGGTTTTGACGTGGTGTCCGGCGGTACTGAAAACCACCTGTTCCTGCTGTCGCTGATCAAGCAGGACATCTCCGGTAAGGATGCTGACGCCGCACTGGGCAAAGCCTTCATCACCGTGAACAAGAACTCGGTACCGAACGACCCACGTTCGCCGTTCGTCACTTCCGGCCTGCGCTTCGGCACCCCGGCTGTGACCACTCGTGGCTTCAAGGAAGCAGAGTGCAAGGAACTGGCTGGCTGGATCTGCGACATCCTGGCTGACCTGAACAACGAAGCAGTGATCGACGCTGTGCGTGAGAAGGTCAAGGCCATCTGCAAGAAGCTGCCGGTATACGGCGCTTGATTGCAGTAGCTTGAATGAAAAGCCCGGCTCAAGAGCCGGGCTTTTTTATGCCGGATTTCAAATTGAAATACGGTTAAGTGTGGGAGCTGGCTTGCCTGCGATAGCGGTGTGCCAGTTAATACACCTGTGACTGACACACTGCTATCGCAGGCAAGCCAGCTCCCACATTGACCGCATTTCAAGTCAGGGTTGATAGACCCGTGCAAAGCCTTCGCGGATCTTCTCTTCCGGCAACTCGTCGGCAATAAACACAATCACACTTTCCCGCAGCTCGCCTTCGGCCCATTCGGTGTCCCAATCGAACCCGTAGAGCTTCAGCACGCCCTGGAACACCATGCGCCGGTCTTCCCCGGCAATGTTCAGCACGCCCTTGTAGCGCAGCAGTTGCTTGCCGTGGTCTTCCAGCAATTCGTTCATGAACTCGCTGAGCTTGTCGATATCCAGCGGCTGGTCGGTGCGCAGCACCAGGCTGGAAATACGGTCGATGGACGGCGCCTGGCTCACCGGGCGCAGGCTCATGCCGGCGTTCAGGTTGAAGCCGCGCACATCCAGCAGTTCGGCAAGGTCGATCTTGCCGTGCTCCACTACACGAATCGGTGCCCTGCGGTTGATGCGGGTCAGGCGCTCGCTCAGGGCGTCAAAGGTGGCGTTGTCCACCAGGTCACGCTTGCTCACCAGCAGGCGGTCGGCAAACCCGATCTGCGCCTGGGCGATGGTCTGGGTCAGGTGGTGTTCGGCGTGGGCCGCGTCCACCAGGGTGATGATGCCGTCGAGGATATAGCGCTCGCGCAGTTCTTCATCGATGAAAAAGGTCTGGGCTACCGGGGCCGGGTCGGCCAGGCCGGTGCACTCGATCACCAGGCGGTCGAAGGCGATCTCGCCGCTGTCCAGGCGTTCCAGCAGCAGGTACAGGGCCTTGGTCAGGTCGGTGTGAATGGTGCAGCACACGCAGCCATTGGACAGGGTCATGACTTGCACCGGCTCGCTGCCCAGCAATTGGGTGTCGATACCGGCGTCGCTGAATTCGTTCTCGATCACGGCGATTTTCAAGCCGTGCTCGGCCTTGAGCAGGTGGCGCAACAAGGTGGTCTTGCCTGCGCCGAGAAAGCCGCTGAGGACGGTGACGGGGATGGGGGTTAACAAAACGACGATCTCCCATGCGCTAAAAGAAATGCAGGAGCCCGGCTTGCCGGCGATGGCGGTCGGAAGATCGCTATCGCCGGCAAGCCGGGCTCCTACAGTAGGGTGTTGGGCTCAAATGCGGTGCTTCAACAGCACTTGGGCCCGCCCTTGCCGCCGTAACGGGCTTCCTGGCGTTCCCGGAAGAACGCCTTGTAGTCCATCATCGGCTTGTCCGGGTGTTTGGTTTGCATATGCTCGACGTAGGTGTCGTAGTCGGGCATGCCGACCATCAGGCGCGCGGCCTGACCGAGGTATTTACCGAGGCGACTGATGTCATTGAACATGATTGCAATCCTCTATCAAGCGTCTGGGATGGCCTGGTATGGCGCTTCTTTATCCGTACGTTCCTTTTTGCCCCAGGCGGCAATGCCGACCTTGAGCGCATAGAACAGGATGCTGAAGACCACGAACAGGAACAGCGCCGTCAGCGTTGCGTTGGTGTAGGCGTTCCAGATCACGTGCTGCATCTGGTCGATGCTCTTGGCCGGTGCGAGGATCTGGCCGCCGGCCAGGGCATCGCTGTATTTCTTGGCCAGCGACAGGAAGCCGATCGCCGGGTTGGCGTCGAACAGCTTGATGAAGCCTGCGGTCACGGTGCAGATCAGCAGCCAGACTGCCGGCAGCATGGTCACCCAGATGTAGCGCTGGCGTTTCATTTTGATCAGCACAACGGTGGCGAGCATCAGCGCGATACCGGCCAGCATCTGGTTGGAGATACCGAACAGCGGCCACAAGGTGTTGATGCCGCCCAGTGGGTCGATCACGCCTTGGTACAGCAGGTAACCCCACATGGCCACGCAACCTGCGGTGGCAATCAGGTTGGCCGTCCAGGACTCGGTACGCTTGAGCGCCGGTACGAAGGAGCCGAGCAGGTCCTGAAGCATGAAGCGACCGGCACGGGTACCGGCGTCGACTGCGGTCAGGATGAACAGCGCTTCGAACAGGATCGCAAAGTGGTACCAGAACGCCATGGTGTTTTCACCCGGCAGTACGCTGTGCAGGATCTGCGCGATACCGACCGCCAGGGTCGGCGCACCGCCGGCACGGGCCAGGATGGTGGACTCGCCGATGTCATGCGCCACTGCCTGCAACGCTTCCGGGGTAATCGCAAACCCCCAGCTGCTGACGGTTTGCGCAACGGTCACCACGTCACCGCCCACAATTGCGGCCGGGCTGTTCATGGCGAAGTACACGCCAGGCTCGATCACCGAAGCGGCAACCATTGCCATGATGGCCACGAACGACTCCATCAACATGCCGCCATAACCGATGTAACGGGCGTGCCCTTCACTGGCCAGCAACTTGGGCGTAGTGCCCGAGGAGATCAGCGCGTGGAAGCCCGACACGGCGCCACAGGCAATGGTGATGAACAGGAACGGGAACAGGCCGCCCTTCCACACCGGACCGGTGCCATCGATAAACTGGGTCAGCGCCGGCATTTTCAGCTCTGGCATGGTCACCAGGATGCCGATCGCCAGGGCGATGATGGTGCCGATTTTCAGGAAGGTAGACAGGTAGTCGCGTGGCGCGAGAATCAGCCACACCGGCAGCACCGCCGCCACGAAACCGTAGCCGATCAACATCCAGGTAATCTGGATGCCGGTGAAGGTAAAGGCCTTGCCCCATACCGGGTCAGCGGCAATCTGCCCGCCCAGCCAGATCGAGCCCAGCAGCAACAGCACGCCGATGATCGAGATCTCGCCAATGCGGCCCGGGCGGATGTAGCGCATGTAAATGCCCATGAACATCGCGATCGGGATGGTTGCCATCACCGTGAAGATGCCCCACGGGCTTTCGGCCAGGGCCTTGACCACGATCAGCGCCAGCACCGCGAGGATGATGATCATGATCAGGAAGCAGCCAAACAGCGCGATGGTCCCGGGCACGCGGCCCATCTCTTCGCGGACCATGTCCCCCAGGGAACGGCCGTTGCGACGGGTGGACAGGAACAGGACCATGAAGTCCTGCACCGCGCCCGCCAGCACCACGCCGGCGATCAGCCATAACGTGCCGGGCAGGTAGCCCATCTGCGCCGCCAGTACCGGGCCGACCAAAGGCCCTGCGCCGGCGATTGCCGCGAAGTGGTGACCGAACAGGATGTGTTTGTTGGTCGGCACATAGTCCAGACCGTCGTTGTTGAGCACAGCGGGGGTAGCCCGCAGTGGATCGAGCTGCATCACATGGTTAGCGATGAACAGACTGTAGTAACGGTAAGCAACCAGATAAATGGCCACTGCTGCGACCACAATCCACAAGGCGTTGATCGCCTCGCCGCGGCGCAAGGCCACTACGCCCAGGGCGCACGCTCCTACGATTGCCAGCAGCAGCCAGGGTAGATGGCGTAGCAGGCTATTATTATTTTTCATTTTTATATTCCAGCCAGGGTGGACAGAAAGACAGCCATCCCGAGTTTAGCGCTACTGGCCCTAAAGGCCACCCCCCTACGTTGGTCTAGAGCCTTGCCGGGGCGAAAAAAGCAGAAATAATCGCCCCATGATGGCGCAGGGCTACAATTCTCTTATCCACAGAGGGTTTCACCATGAGCGAACAGCCTTCAGACCGACGCCGTTTCCGACGGATTGCCTTCGATGCCAAGACCGAGCTCACGCAAGACGGCCATGTCTGGCCGGTGCAACTGGTGGATTTGTCGCTCAAGGGACTGCTCGTGCAACGGCCCGAAGGCTGGCAGGGCCATCGCTACGAGTCGTTCGACGTGGATATTCATCTGGACGCCGAAACCGACGTGAAGATGCAAGTGCGGCTGACCCATGACGATCACGGGCAGTTGGGCTTTGCGTGCGAGCACATCGACCTCGACTCGATCAGCCACCTGCGGCGGATAATCGAGTTGAACCTGGGCGATCAGGAAGAGCTGGAGCGGGAATTCGCCGCCTTGCTGGAGATCTGAAAATGTGGGAGCTGGCTTGCCTGCGATGGCGGTGTGTCAGTTTGCATATCAATTAGCTGATACACCGCCATCGCGGGCAAGCCCGGCTCCCACAGGGGTAATGTGTGGCTGGCGACTATTCGAACAGGGCATCCAGCGCCTGCTCCAGGCGGGTCACTCCGATCACCTGCAGCCCCGGCGGCATTTCTTTCGGGGCATTGCCCTTGGGCACAATGGCGCGCTTGAAGCCGTGCTTGGCCGCTTCTTTCAGGCGCTCCTGCCCGCTCGGCACCGGGCGCACTTCACCCGACAGGCCCACCTCGCCAAATACCAGCAAGTCGTGGGGCAACGGCCGGTTGCGCAGGCTGGACATCACCGCCGCCATCAACGCCAGGTCGGACGCGGTCTCCAGCACCTTGACCCCGCCCACCACGTTGAGGAACACGTCCTGGTCATGGGTGGGAATGCCGCCGTGGCGGTGCAGTACCGCCAGCAACATCGCCAGACGGTTCTGATCCAGGCCCAACGTGACCCGACGCGGGTTCGCCAGGTGGCTGTCATCCACCAGCGCCTGGACTTCCACCAGCATCGGCCGGGTGCCTTCCCACGTTGCCATCACCACACTGCCTGGGACTTCTTCCTGAGCGCGGGTCAGAAAAATCGCCGACGGGTTGGAGACTTCCTTCAGGCCCCGGTCGGTCATGGCGAACACACCCAATTCGTTGACCGCGCCAAAACGGTTCTTCACCGCCCGCAACAATCGCAACCGGCCGTCGGACTCGCCTTCGAAATACAGCACCGTGTCGACCATGTGTTCCAGCACCCGTGGCCCGGCCAGCGCGCCTTCTTTAGTCACATGGCCCACCAGGAAAATCGCCGTGCCGCTCTGTTTCGCGTAACGCACCAGCAGTGCGGCACTTTCCCGCACCTGGGACACGCCACCCGGCGCCGATTGCAGTTGTTCGGTGAAAATCGTCTGGATCGAGTCGATCACCATCACCTTGGGCTTTTCCAGGCGCGCGGTGGCGATGATGCTTTCAATGCAGGTTTCGGTCATCACCCGCAGCTGGTCCTGGGGCAACCCCAAGCGGCGGGCGCGCATGGCCACCTGTTGCTGGGATTCTTCGCCGGTGACATACAGCGCCGGCATACGGCTGGCGATGCTGCACAGGGTTTGCAGCAGGATCGTGGATTTACCGATGCCCGGGTCACCGCCGATCAGCACCACCGAGCCGTCCACCAGGCCGCCGCCCAGCACTCGGTCCAACTCGCCGGAGGCTGTGGAGAAACGCGGGATTTCTTCGACGCTGACTTCAGCCAGGGTCTTGATCTGGGTTTGTTGCCCGGTCCAGCCGGAGCGGCCGCTGGGGGCCACGGCGCCGCCACTTTCAATCATGGTTTCGGTGAGGGTGTTCCACGCACCACATTCAGTGCACTGGCCGGCCCACTTGGGAAAGGTCGCGCCGCACTCCGTGCAGCCATACATGCGCTTGGCCTTTGCCATTTGAGAACCTCCAACCGAAAAACCGCGATGATAGCTCAGCGCGGCGCCGGGGTACGGATTTCACCGCTGGCCAAACGTGAAGCGCTGTTACCGATCGGGTCTTCGGCGTTGAGATCGGCGCCCTTGGCTTTCAGTTCGTCCAGCAGCTCCACACGTTTGAACAGCCCGGCATACATGGCCGCCGTTTGTCCGGCGCCGTTGCGCTGGTCGGGGTTGCAGTCGGTGGCAAGCAGACGCTGGGCGATTTTCAGCTCTCCCTTGAAGATCGCCCCCATCAACGCGGTGTTGCCGCGCTTGTCCTGCACGCAGGCATCGGCGCCGGCGGCGAGCAAACGATCCACGTACGCCCCCTCGCCGTGGTAGGCCGCGAGAATCAGCGCGGTGTAGCCTTTTTCGTCCTGGGTGTTCAGCGAATAGCCGGATTCGATGAAGGTATTGAGCATGTCCACGTCGCCACGGCGGGCCGCGTCGAAGTAGTAATCCTGGAGCTGTGTTTTCACCGCTTCCGGGTCGGACGACTCGGCATGAGCGGTAAAAGCCAGCAAGGCGGTGAATAAAGCGATGTAGATACGCATGGCGTTTCTCCTGCCAGGTGTCGACGCCCCTTCGGGCGCCGACAGGGGCTAACCCATCAGTCCGTCAGTTTTTCAGCCAGCGCCTTGACGCGGGCCAGGTCACCCTTGGCGACTTTGGTCACGCCGGTGCCGTACTCCGGATCAGCCTTGTAGAGGAACGACAGGATGATGTGCTTGCTCTCGTCATCGGTGGTGGCCAGGGAGCCACCAAAGTTGTCGATCAAGTCCTGACGCTCTTTCTTGTTGAACGAGCGGTACAAATCACCAGCCTGCTTGAAGTTCTGCTCACGCTGGATCTTTGCCTGCTGGGTGCTGCCCGACAGGGCCGACTGGCTGTAACGGGCGGTTTGCGGCTCTTCCCGTGGCAGCAGGCGGCTAGGCTGGTAGTTCACGCCGGTGGTGGTTTTGCCGAAGTTCATCGCGCCGTCCTGGTTACCGTTATTGACGGTTACCCGGGGTGCGTTGATCGGCAGTTGCAGGGCGTTTGGCCCCAGGCGGTACATTTGCGTGTCGGCATAGGAGAACACCCGGCCTTGCAGCAGGCGGTCTTCCGACGGCTCGATGCCCGGCACCAGGTTCGCCGGGGCCATGGCCACTTGCTCGGTTTCCTGGAAGACGTTGGCCGGGTTGCGGTTAAGCACCATTTGCCCGACTTTGCGCTCCGGCACGTTTGGCCAGATCTTGGTGGCGTCCAGCGGGTCGAAATCAAACTTGGCCAAGTCCTCAGGTTTCAGTACTTGCACATACAAGTCCCACTTGGGGAAATCGCCCTTGTTAATGTGCGTGACCAAGTCATTGGTCATATGGCTGTAATCGCGGCCCTGAACTTCAACCACTTGTTTGGGATCGAGGTTCTTGATGCCTTGCAGGCTCTTCCAGTGAAACTTGACGTAGTGCACTTCGCCCTTGGCGTTAATCAACTTATAGGCATGTACACCGTTGCCATCCATCTCGCGATAACTGGCCGGTGTACCGGAGTCCGAGTACAACTCGGTCAATGTGCGCGTGGACTCTGGAACATGGGAGAAGAAGTCAAAACGACGGGAATCGTCATCCAGGTTAGTGCGCGGGTCAGGCTTAAAGGCATGAACCATGTCCGGGAACTTGATGGCGTCACGAATAAAGAACGTCGGGAAGTTGTTGCCTACCAGGTCCCAGTTGCCTTCGGCGGTGTAGAACTTGGTAGCAAACCCGCGCGGGTCACGCAGGGTCTCGGGCGAATGGTTGCCGTGAACGACCGCAGAGAAGCGCACAAACACCGGCGTGGCTTCACCGGCGGCAAATACCTTGGCCTTGGTCAGGTCGCTGAGGTTGTCGGTGACGGTGAACGTACCGTGGGCGCCGGTGCCACGGGCATGCACCACACGCTCCGGGATACGTTCGCGGTCGAAGCGCTGCAACTTCTGGATCAGTTGCACGTCTTGCAACAGCACCGGGCCATTGGCCCCGGCAGTTTGCGAGTTCTGATTGTCACCGACCGCCGCGCCATTATCGCGGGTGAGGTTGGCGGCGTGTACGGACAGCGAAAGAAGACTGGCGCCCATTACAAGCAGCACCCGTCGCGCAGAAACAGGCCCGCGGCTAATAGGGTTTTTCATCGAGGTATCCTCTGATTTTTTTAGTGCACATTGAGTTGTGCTTGCCAGAGGCTAGTGACCCGCGAGTCAGAAGATAAATAGAAAAGCCGTACCAACCCGATAAAGAAAATAGTGTGGTAACCCCCTGAAATAGCGGGTATTCCGCGCGCGATTGGTGGCACTTTGCAAACTATTTGCGTTTTAATGTGTCGATAAAAACGGACACTGTTAGCAGTTGTGTCGAGCAAGCCTCGCCACACTGTCTTACACTGGCTTCTACCTCCTCATCTGTAACAAGGAATAACCTATGGGCGTGTTAAGTGAGTTCAAGGCCTTCGCGGTCAAAGGTAATGTGGTCGACATGGCCGTCGGTATTATCATCGGCGCCGCCTTCGGGAAAATTGTTTCCTCGTTTGTAGGCGACGTAGTGATGCCCCCTATCGGTCTGTTGATCGGTGGTGTGGACTTCGGCGACCTGGCCGTCACACTCAAGGCTGCCCAAGGCGATGCGCCTGCAGTGGTGCTGGCATATGGCAAGTTCATCCAGAGCGTGATCGACTTCGTGATCGTCGCGTTTGCGATCTTCATGGGTGTGAAGGCCATCAACCGCCTGAAGCGTGAAGAGGCCGTGGCGCCTACCTTGCCGCCGGTTCCTACCAAGGAAGAAGAGCTGCTGGGAGAGATCCGCGATCTGCTCAAGGCACAGAACAGCAAGCCCGAGTAAGCTCGGCAGATAAAGCAAAGGCGCCTTCGGGGCGCCTTTGTTTTACCAGTAGTTTTCTACGGCCACCTGGCCGGGGCGACGGGTCAGGCTCAGTTGCATGTCGCGTTGCTTGAGCAACTGGCGGGTGTCATCGATCATCTGCGGGTTGCCGCAAATCATCACCCTGGAATGCTCGGGGGTCAGCTCGACGCCGGCAGCGCGCTCCAGTTCGCCATTCTCGATCAGCGTGGTAATCCGTCCATTCAGTGCGCCCGGATGTTGCTCACGGGTGACGATGGGAACGTAAGTGAGCTTGTGGGCGTGTTCCGCCAGGTACTCGCGTTCACCCAGGTCACGGATCAGTGACTGATAGGCCAACTCCCGGGCCTCCCGCGCGCTGTAGACCAGGATGATGCGCTCGAATTTTTCCCACACCTCGAAGTCCTGCAGGATCGACAGAAACGGCGCAATGCCAGTCCCGGTGCCCAACAGCCAGAGATCGCGGCCATCCACAAACCGGTCAAGGGTGAGGAAGCCCGTGGCCTGACGCTCCACCAACAAGGTATCGCCCTCACGCAGACGGCTCAGTTCACTGGTGAACTCACCGCCCGGCACCACGATGGAGAAGAAATCCAGGTGCTCATCAAACGGCGAGGACACCACCGAATAGGCACGCCACACAATGCTGCCATCGGCCTTGGTGACGCCCAGGCGCACGAATTGGCCGGCGCGAAATCGAAAGCCCGGGTCCCGGGTCGTACGCAGGGTAAACAGGCTTGGGGTCAGGGATTGCACGTCAAGCAACGTCTGGCGGGTGAATTTTTCAGCACTGGCCGTCATGGGGAACTCCGTTTTGCACAGACCCCTAGTGTCCCTCAAAGCAGCGCCTGGAAACACCGCTGGTTTGTACTGGCATTGCTGCCACGAGGGGCTAGGGATGCAGGTTTTTTCTGAAAAGCTAAAAATAGCAACCCTTCAATTTGTACTAACTATTTAGCTATTAGCTCACACCCAATCAGCGAGCAAAGGGTGTAAGGCATATAAACACCATCAAAGTGACATTAATGACAAGCCACTAATAACACTAAACATTCCGCATAAAACACAGACAACTTATACAACACGTTTAACTCTGTAGAGCACCTGGCCTTCTAAAAGCCCGGCAGGGATAACTAAATTTTCATTTTTACACCCGGCTCGTGTCCTACACTGATTTTCGGGTCGACCCTGAGAGGCGAGCAGTCCCAAGTCACAGATAGAAAGGGAAAACTCATGGAGATGTACAAATGGTCAACTGGCGCAATACTCGCTTACCCAAACTGGAAGGCGAGAACGAAATCACCAGTATGTATGAAGCGGCCCTGAATCTTACTTACGAGCTCGACTTTCAGTACTGCGGATTCATACTCAGTTCTCACCTGCCAAACAACCCAACGAAGACCGTCCGCATCAACAACTATTCAAATGAATGGAACACCCTCTACAAACAACAAGACTACTTTGACCTGGACCCCGTTGTGGCCCATTGCAAGCGCTCGGTGCTGCCGATCGTATGGGACGAAAAAACCTTTTCCTCGGTACCGGACTTATGGGTTCACGCCCAATCCCAAGGCTTGAATTTCGGATGGACCCAGTCAGTCCATGACTTTCAGGGGGTCTTCAGCATGCTGAGCCTGGGACGCGATACCGGCCCTGTAAGCCCTGAAGAACTTTACGAGAAAGCCGGGCAAGCCCTATGGCTTTGTCACGCCCTGCACGCGGTGGTGGCACAGAAGTATGCCGACAAGCCCGGCGTGCAAGCGCCCAGCAAGTTGACCCCGCGCGAGACCGAAATCCTGCAATGGTCGGCCATGGGTAAAACCGCCTCGGACATTGCGACTATTCTTTGCCTGTCAGAACGCACAGTCGGCTTTCATATCAGCAGCGCCATGAAAAAGCTGGGCGTCTCGAACAAGATTGCCGCCGTGATGACCGCGGTCAAGGCCGGTCTGTTTTAAAACACCGAATGTAATCCCCTCAAAAAAAACGTAACATTTGCAGCCAGTTCCGGGTGATGACGCAAGCTCCAAGGGCCGCGTCGCCGTTCACCCAGATGGTCCGTTTACCCAGAGTCTCCCCCGCCATGCCCCTGCTCGACAGCGCCTTCGCCCAACTCGACCTGATCCGCCAGCCCGAACAGCACAACGACCCGTTGCAAGCCTTTGATGCGGCCGACGAGTATTTGCTCAGCCACCTGGCGGAACAGCAGCCGACCCCGGCCACTCGCGTGCTGGTGCTCAACGACAGTTTCGGCGCCCTGGCGGCCAGCCTCGAAGGGCATGTGCAGGTCACCTCCAGCGGCGACTCGTTCCTGGGTGCCCTGGGCCTGGAAAAAAACCTGGCGCGCAACGGCAAGGCCTTCGACGCGGTAACGTTCCTGCCCGCCAGCCAGACGCCGGTCGGGCCGTTCGACCGAGTACTGATCCGCGTACCCAAGACCCTGGCCCTGCTGGAAGAACAACTGATTCGCCTGCAGGGCCAACTGGTCCCTGGTGCCGAGGTGATTGCCGGGGCGATGGTCAAGCACCTGCCTCGCGCCGCCGGTGAATTGCTGGAGCGCTACATCGGGCCGATGCACGCCTCACTGGCGGTGAAAAAAGCCCGCCTGCTGATCGCCACCCTGGCCGACCGGCCACACGCCGTGTCGCCCTACCCTACGCGCTATAGCCTGGAAACCCCGGCCATCGAACTGCTCAACCACGCCAACGTGTTCTGCCGCGAAGGCCTGGACATCGGCACTCGCGCCTTTCTGCCGCACCTGCCGAGCAACCTGGGCGGCGCCCGGGTTGCGGACCTGGGCTGTGGCAACGGCGTATTGGCGATTGCCAGCGCGCTGCAAAACCCCGAGGCGCAGTACACGCTGGTCGATGAGTCTTATATGGCCGTGCAATCGGCGGCCGAGAACTGGCGCGCAGCGATGGGCGAACGTGACGTGCTGATCCGCCCCGGCGATGGCTTGGCCGATCAAGCGCCGCAATCGTTGGACGTGGTGCTGTGCAACCCGCCGTTCCACCAGCAGCAGGTGGTGGGCGACTTCCTCGCCTGGCGCATGTTCCAGCAGGCGCGGGAAGCCCTGGTGGTCGGCGGCGCGCTGTATATCGTCGGCAACCGTCACTTGGGTTATCACACCAAATTGGCGCGCTTGTTCCGCGGCATCGAGCAAGTGGCCACCACGCCGAAGTTCGTGGTGCTCAAGGCGCGCAAATAAAAAAGCCCTCCATAAAGGAGGGCAATACGTACAACGGGATGTCAGTGGGTGGTCAGGCCCGCGGCATTCATGAACATGCGCATCAGGCTGGCCACCACGAACAGGGCCACGACACTGCCGGTCCAGATCATCGCCAGCCAGCCCAGCCGCTGCCAGAGCGGCTTTTTCTCGGCCTGTTCGATGTCGTGCAACGAAGGTTTGCCGGACATGAGTCAATCCTCCTAGTGGTAACCGTCTTCGTGGGTGACCTTGCCGCGGAACACGTAGTAGCTCCAGAAGGTATAGCCCAGGATGAACGGGATGATGAACAGTGTGCCCACCAGCATGAAGCCCTGGCTTTGCGGCGGTGCGGCAGCGTCCCAGATCGATACCGATGGCGGGATGATGTTCGGCCACAGGCTGATACCCAAGCCGCTGTAACCGAGGAAGATCAGCACCAGCGTCAACAGGAACGGCGTGTAGTGCGCATTGCGGGCCACGGCGCGAATCAGCCCGTACATGGTCACCAGCACCAGGATCGGCACCGGCAGGAACCAGAACAGGTTCGGCAGGGTGAACCAGCGCGAAGCGATTTCCGGGTGGGCCAGCGGCGTCCAGAGGCTGACGATACCAATCACCGCCAGCACCACGAATGCCAGGGGCCGTGCCAGGTTGTGCATCTTCTCCTGCAGGCTGCCTTCAGTCTTCATGATCAGCCAGGTGCAACCCAGCAGCGCATACGCCACGATCAGGGCCACGCCGCAGAACATCGTGAACGGCGTCAGCCAGTCCAGTGAGCCGCCGGCAAACTGGCGGTCGACCACCGGAATCCCATCAATGAACGCCCCCAGTGCCACGCCCTGGAAGAACGTCGCGGCCAGCGAGCCGCCGATGAAGGCCTTGTCCCACAGGTGACGCTTGTCGTCCTTGGCCTTGAAGCGGAACTCAAACGCCACACCGCGAAAGATCAGCCCGATCAGCATCAGCATCAGTGGCAGATAGAGCGCCGAGAGCACCACCGAGTAGGCCAGCGGGAACGCGCCAAACAGCGCCGCGCCCCCCAGTACCAGCCAGGTTTCGTTGCCGTCCCACACGGGGGCGACGGTGTTCATCATCACGTCACGGTCGGTCTTGCCCGGGATAAACGGGAAGAGAATGCCGATCCCCAGGTCGAAGCCGTCCATGACCACGTACATCATGATGCCGAAGATGATGATCACGGCCCAGATCAGCGGAAGATCAATACCCATGGCTCAGTTCCCCTTGTTCAAGGTGTCGCCGTGATCGGCGTCGGCGCTGTCATCGGCCGCCGACAACGGACGGGCCGGTGTGCGTTTCTGCCCGGGGCCACCGTGGGTGGGCTCGGTGCTTTCGTGGGTCACAGGCCCTTTGCGCACCAGGCGCATCATGTAGCCCAGGCCCGCGCCGAACAGCGCGAAATACACCACCACAAACAACACCAACGTAATGCTCATCTGCGCAAAACTGTGGTTGGACGAGGCGTCCGCCGTGCGCATCAGCCCGTAGACCACCCACGGCTGACGACCGATTTCGGTGGTGAACCAACCGGCGAGAATCGCGATCAGCCCGGACGGGCCCATCCACAACGCCAGGTACAGGAACGGCTTGGACGTGTACATCTTGTCGCCCTTGCGCAGCCAGAGGCTGAACAGGCCGGTGAAAATCATCAGGAAGCCCAGGCCCACCATGACCCGGAACGACCAGAACACGATGGTCGAGTTGGGACGGTCCTCAGGCGGGAACTCCTTGAGGGCCGGCACCTGCTTGTCCAGGGAGTGGGTCAGGATCAGGCTGCCCAGGTACGGGATTTCCACGGCGAATCTGGTTTTTTCGGCCTTCATGTCCGGCCAGCCGAACAGGATCAGCGGCGTGGGCTCGTTGCCGATATTTTCCCAGTGGCCTTCAATCGCAGCGATCTTCGCCGGTTGATGCTTCAGGGTATTGAGGCCATGGAAGTCACCGATCACGGCCTGGATTGGCGCGACAATCAGTGCCATCCACATCGCCATCGAGAGCATGGTGCGGATTGCCGGGTTGTCCTTGCCGCGCAGCAAATGCCAGGCTGCCGAGGAGCCGACAAAGAACGCGGTCGCGACAAACGCTGCCGTGGCCATGTGCATCAGACGGTAGGGGAACGACGGGTTGAAAATCACGGCCAGCCAGTCGGTGGGAATCACCCGGCCATCAATGATTTCAAAGCCCTGTGGCGTCTGCATCCAGCTGTTGGAGGCGAGAATCCAGAAGGTCGAGATCAGCGTACCGACGGCCACCATCACCGTGGCAAAGAAGTGCAGCTTGCGTCCGACCTTGTTCCAGCCGAACAGCATGACCCCAAGGAACCCGGCTTCGAGGAAGAACGCCGTGAGCACTTCATAGGTCAGCAACGGCCCGGTGACAGCGCCGGCGAAGTCCGAGAAGCGGCTCCAGTTGGTGCCGAACTGATAAGCCATGACCAAACCGGAGACCACGCCCATGCCGAAGTTGACGGCAAAGATCTTCGACCAGAAATGGTAGAGGTCACGGTAAGTGTCGTTGTGGGTCTTGAGCCACAGGCCTTCCAGCACCGCAAGGTAACTGGCCAGACCGATGGTGATGGCCGGGAACAGGATATGGAATGAGATGGTGAACGCGAATTGAATTCGGGCGAGATCTAGCGCCTCCAAACCGAACATAAGTCTTCCTCTGTCAGGTAATACCGAATGCTGGCTGGAGGCCTGCACCCACTGCCCCCACGGATATGGAGTGTGGCGAATTTAAATTCGTTTCTTTTTTTAACCAGCCACGCAGGGATTCTGGCCTTGCGGCCGCCAGAGCAATCCCGGCGAAGGTTTTGATCTGGATCAAGCATTGCTGAAAGAGTAGTCCCATTTTCGCGAGAGCAAGGCGTGGTCTTTTGCCGCGTGACAGGTTGCCTCAGTGGTGAGGGGCCTGCGTAAGATCAGTGGCAGCACATCTTTTGTGGCGGGGTTGGGCGGGCGTTGGGGGCATATCCGTTATTTGGGTGATGGCTGGTATTGGTTCCGCTCTTACAGCGGCTCACTTTTGAAAAGCGCAAAAGTAAGCAAAACGC
>NZ_AHHC01000071.1:0-40268 GCF_000242655.1 Pseudomonas sp. PAMC 25886 | reverse complement strand
GGTTTAGCCGCGACGGGGCAGGGACGCCCCGTCGCGGCGGCCCGCGGAGCAATGCCGGAGTGAGGGAACACCGAGCCTAGGCGAGGTGCCGACAGGCGGGGCAGAGCCCTTTGCTTACTTTGGGCTGGGCCGGCATTCCGGCTTTTCCAAAGTGAGTCGCTGTAAGAGCGAAACCATAAGTAGCCGTTACCGAAGCAACGGATATGCCCCAAAGTCTCAAACCAGCGCCTGCTCCGCCAACTGCCCGTTCTCGATCCGCACATGCCGCCCATGGAAGCGCTTGAGGCTGCTGCGGTGCCCGACGCTGACGATGCTCAACCCCGGCAACTCATCTATCAACGCCTGATACAGCGCCGCCTCGTCCTCCTCGTCCATCGCCGACGTAGCTTCATCCATGTACAGCCATTGCGGCTCAAACAACAATGCGCGAGCAAACGCCAGACGCTGCTGCTCACCCGGTGACAACATGCGCTGCCAGTGATTGGCTTCATCCAACCGAGGAATCAGATGCGCCAGGCGGCAGGTTTCCAGCACCTGTGCATAACGTTCCGCCGGGTACGCACCCTCCTCCTGTGGATAACTCAACACGCCGCGCAAGGTGCCAATCGGCAGATACGGCTTCTGCGGCAGGAACAGGTAACGCTCGGCCGGCAAGCGAATGTTGCCGTGACCGTTTGGCCACAGATTACCCATGGCCCGCAGCAAGGTTGATTTACCGCTGCCGGAGCGACCGCTGAGCATCAGGCGTTCACCCTCGGCGACGGTCAGGTTGGCGCCGTCGAGCAGGTGACGACCATCGGCCAGGTCCAGGCTGAGGTTGTTCATCTGCAAATTGCCGCCCTGACGCTGCAACTCAATGCCCATGTTGCGGCCTTCGTTTTCTTCCATCGCCTCGCCAAAACTCAGCAGACGATCACAGGTCGCGCGCCAGCTGGCCAACACGGTGTACGCGTCGACAAACCAGCTCAGGCTGCCCTGCACGCTGCCAAAGGCACTGGCCACCTGCATCAGCACCCCCAGCTCTATCTGCCCGGAAAAGTAGCGCGGCGCGGCCACCACAAACGGAAAGATGATCGCAATCTGCGAGTAACCACTGGTGAAGAAATTCAGGCGCTTCTTGAGCTGCATGATGCTCCAGAAGTTGCTCCACACCCGCCCGAAACGTGCACTCAGCTGTTGGTGTTCATTCGGCTCGCCATTGAACAGCGCGATGCTTTCGGCATTCTCGCGTACCCGCACCAGGCTGAAACGCAAGTCGGCCTCAAACCGTTGTTGACGGTTGCTCAAGCCGATCAGTTTTCGACCAATCAAGTGGGTCAACCAACTGCCCAGCACGGCATACACCAGCGCCGCCCAGAACATGTAGCCGGGAATCGTAATGCCCCACACTTCAATGCTGCCGGACACGCCCCACAAAATCACCGAGAACGACACCAGGCTGACCAGGTTACTGATAAAGCCCAGGCCCAGGCTGAGGGTGCTGCTGGTGAAGGCGTTGAGGTCTTCGGAGATACGTTGGTCCGGGTTATCGGTATAGCCGCCGTATTCCAGGTGGTAGTAGTTCTTCTGGCTCAGCCACTTGGCGAAGTAGGTTTCGGTCAGCCAGCGCCGCCAGCGGATGGTGAGCATCTGCTGCAGATAAGACGTGAACACCCCGGTGACGATTGCCACCACCGCGATCACGCTGAAATACATCAGCAAGTGGGTGAAGGCGTCGTAGTCCTTCTTTTCCAGGGCGTTGTAGAAGTCGCGATTCCAGCTGTTGAACCACACCGACACGGCCACGCTGAACAGCGACAGCCCCAGCACCACCAGCAACAACAGCCAGGCCTTGACCTTCTCCTCACTGCGCCAGTAAGGGGTGATCAGCGCCCAGACTTTCCTTAAAAATTGCCCACGCACCGCGTCATTGACCGCGGAATACTCAGCGTTCTGATTCATTGTTCAGGCTCGGTAGGAAATAAAGAACAGGCGTCGGATCGATCATAGCCGATCGATCCGGGGCTCCGTGCAGCCTGAAGCAGATTGTTCAGTCGCCGTTCAACGTCGTACCGGGCGCTTCTGCAGCTTGCGCTGCAACGTCCGGCGATGCATGCCCAGGGCGCGGGCGGTGGCGGAGATATTGCCTTCGTGCTCGGTCAACACCCGCTGGATGTGCTCCCACTGCAGGCGGTCCACCGACATCGGGTTTTCCGGCACCAGGGTGTCGAGGTCGGCGTGCTCGGAGAGCAAGGCGGCCAGCACGTCGTCGGCGTCTGCCGGCTTGCACAGGTAGTTGCAGGCGCCGCGCTTGATGGCCTCCACCGCGGTGGCAATGCTGGAATAGCCGGTGAGGATCACCACGCGCATTTCCGGGTCCAGCTCCAGCAGCTTGGGCAGCAGCACCAGGCCGGAGTCACCGTCCATTTTCAGGTCCAGGGCGGCGTATTCCGGCAGGTCGGCCGTGGCGATGGTCAGGCCTTCTTCGGCGGAACCTGCGGTGCTGACACGAAAGCCACGACGGCTCATGGCGCGGGCCATCACGCGGGTAAAGGTGGCGTCGTCATCTACCAGCAGCAGGTGCGGCAGCTCTTCGCCTTCGACTTGGATCTCGTCACTCATCGATGTCTCCTCGTGCGACACGGGGCAGGCGCAGCTCGGTGAGCGTGCCGCCTTCCTCATGACTATAGAGTTTCACTGAGCCGCCCGCGCGGGTCACGCTGGCCTTGCTCAAAAACAGGCCCAGGCCGAAGCCTTTGCCCTTGGTGGTAAAGAATGGCTTGCCGATCTGCTCGGCAATCGCCAGCGGCACACCGGCGCCGTGGTCGCGAATACTGATGGTGAAGTCTTCCGCGTCCCAGTTCAGGGTCACTTCCAACCCTTCCGGGCACGCATCGGCGGCGTTGTTCAGCAGGTTCAGCAGCGCCTGGGTCAGGTCCGGCGGCGGCGCCATGCGCGGCACTGCGCCCTGGCCCAGCAGGTGGAAACGGTAACTGGCTTCGGGACGCATCAGGTGCCAGCGGTTCAGGGCTTCGTCCAGCCACTGGGTGACGTCCTGCATCTCCACCGCCAGGCGGCGATTGGCTTCGGCGGCGCGCACCAGTTGCTGCAACGTCAACTTGCACTGCTTGACCTGCTCCTGCAGCACGCCGAGGTCATCTTGCAGGGCCGGGTCGTGATGGTCCTGGGTCATTTCCTTGAGCAGCACGCTCATGGTCGCCAGCGGCGTGCCCAACTCGTGGGCCGCGCCGGCGGCCTGGGTCGCGACGGCCAGCAACTGCTGATCGCGCAGGCCTTCTTCACGGCGAATGGCGCGCAGCTCTTCCTGGCGGCGCAGCTCTTCCGCCATGCGCGCGGCAAAGAACGTGATGACCGCCGCCGACAGGGCGAAGCTCAGCCACATGCCGTAGATCTGCAGGTTTTCCCGGGCGATGGGGAAAGTTTGCAGCGGGTAGAACTGCGCCAGCAGCAGGGTGTACAGGGCCAGGGCGATGCCCGACAACACCACCGAATAGCGCCACGGCAAGGTCACCGCAGCGATGGTCAATGGCACCAAATAATACGAAACGAAGGGGTTGGTGGAACCACCGGAGAAGTACAGCAACACACTGTGGATAAACAGGTCGCAGGCCAGTTGCAGCGCGTATTCCAGTTCGGTCACCGGCCACGTGGTGCGCAGGCGGATGGCAGTAAACGCGCACAGCACCGTGGAAAACCCGAGGGTGACCGCCAGTTGCAACCACGGCAGCGGCAGCAGGTTGAACCAATAGGCAAGCCCCACCGAGCCGGCCTGTGCGGCCAGCACCAGGGTGCGGATGAACGTCAGGCGCCAAAGGTTCTGGCGGGTGGCGGAAGTCAGTTTTACGGCGGCGAGCATGAGCTCTCCCGATGAGCGCTGCAGGCGGATCGCACGGAGTATAAACGAAGCGACAGCGCTGGCACGGCGTGTGTGGCTCTTTGACGCAGGGGTCAGGAACATGACCGTTCGTCGGCATCCGGTAACTTGTAGCGAATGTGTAAACCCGAAGAACTGAAACCTTGCGTCTACAGTCTTACCGAACACGAACATCTCAAGGAGCTTCCATGTCACGTTTCATTCGCAGTGCAGCCACCCTCACCCTCGGCGCCGCTACCCTCGCCAGCCTGCCGGCGATGGCTGCCGATGAACTGCATTACAACCAGATTTCCCTGCGTGCCGAAGTCAGCCAGGAAGTGGCGCGCGACCAGATGATCGTCACCCTCTACACCGAGTCGCAGAACACTGACCCAGCCAAGCTGGCCGCCGAAATCACCACCACCATGAACAAGGCGCTGGCCCAGGCCCGCGAAGTCAAAGGCGTGACCCTGCGCCAGGGCAGCCGCAACAGCTACCCAATCTACGACAACAAAAACCAGAAGATCACCGGCTGGCGTGAACGCGCCGAGCTGCGCATGGAAAGTGCCGACTTCGCCGCACTGTCCAAGCTCACCGGCGACATGCTGACCAACCTGAAAATGGACAGCATGGATTTCGCCATCGCCAACCCGACCCGCAAGGCCAGCGAAGATGCCTTGCTTAAAGAAGCGGTCACCGCGTTCAAGGCCCGTGCACAACTGGCCACCGACGCGCTGGGCGGCAAGGGCTACAAAATCGTCAACCTGAACTTCAACACCAACGGTTATCCACAGCCCTACGCCCGCGGTGGGATGATGATGAAGGCCGCAGCGATGGATTCGGCGCCGACGCCGGAAGTCGAAGCCGGCACCAGTCAAGTGAGCATGAGCGCCGACGGTGTGATTGAAGTCTTGCAATAAGTTTTATTGCAATAAAAAACGGCGCAGCCTTACAAGGCTAGCGCCTTTTTTTTGGGACGCGATGTCTCGATCACGTCATAACCAACTGTAGGTCCGACACTCGGCTCTCACTTAAGCCTACCGCCCACCTGTCAATTCTGCACACCTTAAAGTAACTATTGCCTTTATAAAATAACTTGTCACGCAGGATACAAACATCAATGTGGAACCGTTGACACTCAAGCTGCCACCCAACTGCACATACTCCACTGATGTTTTACCCGACCACAGAAAAAACCTTAACCGTTCTAAAACAAGGCACCAATTCGCGCAATATAACAGTGTACGGTTCGGCCACCTCGAACTCACACCGAGGAATTCAACTTATAAACCCTCACTAATAAAAAGAGCCCACAATGAATATAAGCCCGCACTCCCTATCGCCACTTTCAACTACTCCACAGGCAACTTTTGCCGTTTCCGAACCTACACATAATCATCCCACTCGGACCACTGACTCTCCACCTAATGTACACACTCTCACTCCAGGAGCAGTGAAAGGTTCAGGGGCAAAAAAAACCGACCATGGACAAGAGTCGATTCACTCCTCCGCCCCTGATCATGAATTTGACGTCGCCAAGGCAGTCATTTATGGCTCAGTGGACGTTACTCCGCCCACTGCAAGCTATACGATACAAGAGCGGGTGCAACGTATCGATGCGTACGCGGGCCGTGTAACAACGCAGCTTGAGAACATAGAAAGTGGTGAGGAAGGCGAAAGCAATATCAGGTTCCAGAAGAACCGCCAGTTCCTGGAGCCTGCGGGCTATTTCAGTGGAGGGTTGCTAGCGGCCGGATATGACCCGCATGAAAAAATCACAGTGACCTTCACCTCCTACGTAGGGAAAGGAAAGCCTGAAGTACCGACCGACACCGACAAGCGTACCTACTTTGCGTGGGAAATTGCCGCAGGCGCTCTTGCGCATGACAAAGTACAGCGGGGCGGTCCGCTTAACTTCCAATTCATGGAAGTCGAGCGCAATGACCGAAGCAAGGTCAACGTTCTGGAGTCTCTAGGCAAGCACCTTCAGAATCATTGGGAACAGGACATAGCCAAGTCCATGCGAGACACTTCAGGCGCATTGGAGAAACGTTCAGGGAACGCCGATGCCTATGTTGTACGGGGAACATTGCAAAGCCTGTTAAACAACCCGGACAGCTTCGAAAAGTTAAGCTCTGACGCTCAGGAGGCGGTCAAGCGCACCCTGGAGAAAAATGGGCAAGTCATTATCCCCAACATCTATGGCTATCCGCTGGCAGGGTATGCGTTTATTCCTAATACTCCATTTGATGGCAATTATGATCATCGGCCCAATGAGGGCTTGATGATCGATTTGAAGAACGGCACGGTCCGTGAAATAAAGGGAGATGCAGACTTTGCCGACTGGGCCAAAAACAATCGAAGCGCTTTGCTGCGCAGTTTCAATGCCAGCGACAGACAAGGCGGCAAAGATGCGCATTGGCCCAAGGCAGGGGATGTGCTCGACGAGTTGATTTCGGGCAATAGCGCCCATTACCCGGGATATTCCAGCCTCCTTAAAGATAAAGGTGTCCCGGTGCGGGAAACATTTAACTATACCGAATCGCGGGGCCGCAATTATCGCTTGAAATACGACAATCTGAACGACGGGATTGCCGCCAAATACCAGGAAGTAAACAGCAATAACGCTGTATGGTCCGACCAAACCGAGGTGTTTGGCTCTTCGCAACAAAACTGGAAGGCCGCGAAAGAGTTCTGGGGTAATACCTTTGGTTACGTACCCATCGTCGGCAACGCGGGCAATATTGTCTTTGGCGTCCATGATGGCATCTATGGCAAGACAGCAGGCGATCGCGTTGGAGGTAACTCGGCAGCAGTGATATCAGGCCTGCAATTGGTGCACGAACTTTTACCCGCTGCGGCCGAGTCAGGGCTAGGTGATGCCCCGATAAACGCTGGGCATTACAAATGGGTATACCGTTCAGAGACCCGCGAATTTGAATTGGCACGAGCACCCAAGGTGCCGGAAGATGCCGATGAAGTCATGGTTCCAAAGGAGGAAGGAGCCGAAGTTAAACGCCTGCGCCCTTCCGAGGCCGGCAATATCAGTGCGTATGCGGTTGCGGATGGAGAGCAGTTGATTGAAGGGGCTACACGTAACGGCAAAGGCATTTACCAGGTCAAGGATGCAACCACCGGCCAAGACCGCTGGTTCATCCGCTATTCCGATGAGTCGGGTACCCACAAAGTCTACGAGATCAAGAGCAACTTCAAGTTAAGTGACGACTATGTCCAGATCATTGATCCCGAGAGCCGTAAACCGGTGTTGTCGGTACACACCGACGGCGACGGTGGGTGGGTCCGGGGTGAAGGAAAGGGCGGAAGATGGCCCTGGAATTCACCGTCCCCCACCCCCAGCGAAAACCTGATACCTAAATTCACCGATTTGTTCGACGATATCGACGCCGACGCCGCGAACGGGGCCAAGGTCTTCGACGAATACTTGAACGTTGATGAGGCAACCCCCTACAAAATATCGGCTACCGGGTATGAAGAAAACGGCGTGCTTAGAAGAAAGTTGAATGTGACGTGGGATGCCACTGAGCACACGTTCAACATTTGGCCATCCGAGCGGGCAGCCCCTACCCCGTACAGCACAAGCACCTACTCGCCAAACTTCATTAACGATGTGAATCGCAGCACGTACACAATCATCCAACCGTCAAAAGCCGGTGACGTTATCTCGGAGCTGAATGCCGGTGGGAACTCTGCCGAAGAAATCAGACAGAACCGGGTGACACAGTTCGAACAAGCGATTCCTGATGAAGACCTTCGGGCCCGCATTTCTGAAGTCGCCCATCAAGGAGCGGCACAGCCCGTCCATGCTGAAATCGTGAAGGCGCTAAAGGAAGGCTACAACGCCAAAGCGAATGACATAACCTACACGATCAACTATGACCCGCTGAAAAATGAAACCCAAGTCACACTGTTCACACAGTGGTACATCAATGACCTGACCGGGGATGAACCAAGGTCGATACCGGATATAAACGTGACCGCAACCCGAACGTTCACGATCCGTGAGAGTAACGAAATATCGGGGGATCGTTTCACCATCGACGAGTTCGCCCCGATTAACCTGGAGGTGTCGGTGCCGGCGGACTTCCCCGCGAATTAACCCTGTAATGCCTGCGCCTGTCTCTACCTGAATAACTGGAACGGCGGTAATCTCGGTGACCGCCGTTTTCGTTTGGGCAGCCTTTAGCTGCCATCTCAGGGGTCTCCATGGAAAGAATCGCCTTAAAACCGCTCCTCCTCGCTGCCGGCCTGCTCGCCTTTATGCCGATAGCCCAGGCGGCCAGCACCCTGGTCTACTGCTCCGAAGCCAGCCCCGCCGGCTTCGACCCCAGCCAGTACACCAGCGGCACCGATTTTGATGCCTCCGCCGAAACCGTGTTCAACCGCCTGACCCAGTTCAAGCGCGGCGGCACCGAAGTCGAACCGGGCCTGGCGACCAGTTGGGACGTGTCCAAAGACGGCCTGACCTACACCTTCCACCTGCGCGATGGCGTCAAGTTCCACACCACCGACTATTTCACCCCGACCCGCGACTTCAACGCCGATGACGTGTTGTTCACCTTCCAGCGCCTGCTCGACCCCGAGAATGCGTTCCGCAAGGCCTACCCGTCGGAATCGCCGTACTTCACCGACATGGGCTTGAACACCACGATCAAGAACGTCGAAAAACTTGACGAGCACACGGTGCGCTTCAACCTGAACAACGTCGATGCCTCCTTCGTGCAGAACCTGGCCATGAGCTTCGCCTCGGTGCAGTCCGCCGAATACGCCGCGCAGCTGCTCAAGGAAGGCAAGGCCGCCGACATCAACCAGAAGCCCGTCGGCACCGGGCCGTTCGTGTTCAAGCGCTACCAGAAGGATTCGCAGATTCGCTACAGCGCCAACAAACAGTATTGGAAGCCCGAAGATGTGAAGCTCGACAACCTGGTGTTCTCGATCACCCCGGACGCCGCCGTGCGCCTGCAAAAGCTCAAGGCCGGCGAGTGCCAGGTCAGCGGTTATCCGCGCCCCTCCGACATTGACGTGATGAAGCAGGATCCGAACCTGCGGGTTCTTCAGCAAGCCGGCTTCAACCTGGGCTTTCTCGCCTACAACGTGACCCACCCGCCGCTGGACCAACTCAAGGTGCGCCAGGCGCTGGACATGGCCATCGACAAGCCGGCCATCATCAAGGCGGTGTACCAGAGCGCCGGACAATTGGCGCAGAACGCGCTGCCTCCGGCCCAGTGGTCTTATGACCCCACCATCAAGGACGCGCCCTACGATCCGGCCAAGGCGCGGGCGCTACTAAAAGAAGCAGGGGTTGCACCAGGTACCACCATCAACCTGTGGGCGATGACCGTACAACGCGCTTCCAATCCCAACGCCCGCATGTCGGCGCAGATGATCCAGCAGGATTGGGAAAAGATCGGCATCAAGGCCAATATCGTCAGCTATGAGTGGGGCGAATACATAAAACGCGCCAAAGCCGGCGAGCATGACGTGATGATTTACGGCTGGACCGGCGACAACGGTGACCCGGATAACTGGCTCGGCGTGCTCTACAGTTGTGCTGCGGTGAAGGGCAGCAACTATGCAAAATGGTGTAACCCCGCCTACGACAAGCTGGTGCAGCAGGCCAAGGTCAGCAGCGACCGCGAGCAGCGCATCAAGTGGTATCAACAGGCGCAAAAAATCCTTAAGGAACAAGTACCTATAACGCCTATTGCAAACTCGACGGTTTTCCAGCCCCTGCGAAAGGAAGTACAGGACTTCAAAATCAGTCCATTTGGACTCACACCGTTCTATGGCGTCAGTCTGAATAAGTAACAGGCACGCCCCAACCGAGTGCGCCAGACGCCTCGGTTGGGCATTCATGGTGCGCGTCTCGCACCGAAAAAAACCCTCAAAAGTGCGTAAATGTGTCTGAACTTACACATATGCGACATTCGTGTACGTTCGTACCACTGTTTAGCCGTTGTAGGCTCTCAACATCTTGCATTGGGTATGGGCCCTGCATAAGTATCCGCAGGTCGACTCACGAGGTCGCCCTCACTACCAAAAATGACAACAAATCATGAGGCCAACATGCTTAAACACGCAGTCATTCCGTTATTAGTCAGCGCCGGTTTAATGGCTGCTGCACCTTTCGCCCAAGCGGCGAGCAACCTGGTGTTCTGCTCCGAAGGGAGCCCGGCCGGTTTTGATCCAGGCCAGTACACCACCGGAACAGACTTCGATGCTTCGGCCGAGACCATGTTCAACCGTCTGACCCAGTTTGAGCGCGGCGGCACCGCTGTTGTTCCTGGGCTGGCCACCACCTGGGACGTTTCCCCGGATGGCCTGACCTACACCTTCCACCTTCGTGAAGGCGTCAAGTTCCACACCACCCCGTACTTCAAGCCAACTCGTGAATTTTCGGCTGACGACGTACTGTTCACGTTCAACCGGATGATCAACAAAGATGATCCGTTCCGCAAAGCCTACCCAACCGAGTTCCCGTACTTCACGGACATGGGTATGGACACCAACATCAAGAACATCGAGAAAGTCGATGCCCACACCGTCAAGTTCACCCTTGGCACCGTGGACGCCGCCTTTATCCAGAACCTGGCAATGAGCTTCGCCTCCATCCAGTCGGCTGAATACGCCGCCCAGCTGTTGAAGGAAGGCAAGGCACAGGACATCAACCAGAAGCCAATCGGCACTGGTCCGTTCGTGTTCAAGAGCTACCAGAAAGACTCCAACATCCGTTACACCGGCAACAAGGATTACTGGAAGCCTGAAGACGTGAAGATCGACAACCTGATCTTCGCCATCACCACCGACCCGTCGGTGCGCATCCAGAAGCTGAAGAAAAACGAATGCCAGGTAACCCTGTTCCCGCGTCCGGCCGACCTCAAGGCGCTGGGTGAAGACAAGGACCTGAAACTGCCGCACCAGGCCGGTTTCAACCTGGGCTACATCGCCTACAACGTCATGCCGGTCCTCAAGGGACAGACCGCACCGAACCCGCTGTCCGACCTGCGCGTGCGTGAGGCTCTGGACATGTCGGTGAACAAGCAGCAGATCATCGACTCGGTCTACCAGGGTGCAGGCCAACTGGCTGTCAACGCCATGCCGCCTACCCAGTGGTCCTACGACACCACCATCAAGGACGCCCCGTTTGATGTGACCAAGGCCAAGGCCTTGCTCAAGGAAGCCGGCGTCAAGGAAGGTACCGAGATCACCCTGTGGGCGATGCCGGTCCAGCGTCCGTACAACCCGAACGCCAAGCTGATGGCTGAGATGCTGCAGAACGACTGGAAACAGATCGGCCTGAAAGTGAACATCGTCAGCTACGAGTGGGGCGAGTACATCAAGCGTTCCAAAGGCGGCGAGAACCAGGCCATGATCATTGGCTGGAGCGGCGACAATGGTGACCCGGACAACTGGCTGAACGTGCTGTTCGGCTGCGATTCCCTGGCCGGCAACAACTTCTCCAAGTGGTGCGACAAGAAATTCGACGGCATCGTGAAAGAAGCCAAGGCGACTTCCGACGTAGCCAAACGCACCGAGCTGTACAAGCAGGCGCAACATATCCTCAAAGATGCAGTCCCGATGACACCTATCGCGCACTCGACGGTGTATCAACCCATGCGCAACAACGTGCAGGACTTCAAGATCAGCCCGTTTGGCTTGAACTCCTTCTACGGTGTGAGCGTAAGCGGCAAGTAAGGGTCTCTGGCGGCGACGTTTCATAACGTCGCCGTTATTGCATCCGCCAAGACCGTAGGAAACAGACCACCTCCGCACACGCTGCCGTCCTACGGCAGCGAACTGCGAATCGCGGCTCCGTTGCCTACAAGGTCTGTCAGATTCGTTGCATTTACTGCCCGGCTCCCGACCCATAACGTCGTGGCACGGCAGACGCTTCGTCTCTGTGAGGCAACTGCCGTTGTGGGATCAGTGTTGTCGCAGGGCCAAGGCCTTGCGATTGCTCACTGACGAAAACAACAAACAAGGATCGGGATTGTCATGCGCCATACCACCGTTCTATCCGCGATATTTGGCACCAGCCTGTTGGCTGTGGCCTCGATGGGCCAGGCTGCCGAGAAAAAGAGCCTGGTGTTTTGCTCCGAAGGCAGCCCGGCTGGCTTCGACACCGCGCAATACACGACGGCCACCGATAACGACGCCGCCGAGCCTATCTACAACCGCTTGGCCGAGTTTGAAAAAGGCGCGACCAATGTCGTACCGGGCCTTGCAACCCGTTGGGATATTTCCGAAGACGGCCTGACCTACACCTTCCACCTGCGCGAAGGGGTGAAATTCCACAGCAACAAGGACTTCAAGCCGACGCGTGATTTCAACGCCGACGACGTGCTGTTCACCTTCAATCGCATGCTTGACCCCGAACACCCGTTCCGCAAGGCCTACCCCACCGAGTTTCCGTACTTCAACGGGATGAGCCTGAACAAGAATATCGCCAAGGTCGAGAAAACCGACCCGCACACCGTGGTGATGACCCTGAACACGGTCGACGCCGCGTTTATCCAGAACATCGCCATGAGCTTCGCCTCGATCCTGTCGGCTGAATACGCCGACCATTTGCTCAAGACCGGCAAGCCCAGCGACATCAACCAGAAGCCGATCGGCACCGGGCCGTTCGTGTTCCAGCGTTATCAGAAAGATTCGCAGATCCGCTACACCGGCAACAAACAGTACTGGGACCCGAGCCGCGTGAAGCTCGACCAGCTGATTTTTGCGATCAACACCGACGCGTCGGTACGGGTGCAAAAGCTCAAGGCCGGCGAATGCCAGATCACCCTGCACCCGCGCCCGGCCGACGTCGAAGCCCTGAAGGCCGACCCGAACCTGCAACTGCTGACCAAGCCAGGCTTCAACCTGGGCTACATCGCCTACAACGTGCGGCACAAGCCCTTCGACCAGCTCGAAGTGCGCCAGGCCCTGGACATGGCGGTGAACAAGCAAAGCATTCTCAACGCCGTGTACCAGGGCGCGGGGCAACTGGCGGTCAACTCCATGCCGCCGACCCAGTGGTCTTACGACGACACCATCAAGGACGCTGCCTACAACCCGGAAAAAGCCAAGGAACTGCTCAAGGCTGCCGGCGTGAAGGAAGGTACCGAAATCACCCTGTGGGCGATGCCGGTGCAACGGCCGTACAACCCCAACGCCAAGCTGATGGCTGAAATGCTACAAAGCGATTGGGCCAGGATTGGCCTCAAGGTCAAGATCGTCAGCTATGAATGGGGCGAGTACATCAAGCGCACCAAGAATGGCGAGCACGATGTCAGCCTGATTGGCTGGACCGGTGACAACGGTGACCCGGACAACTGGCTGGGCACCCTCTACAGCTGCGACGCCATCGGCGGGAACAACTACTCCATGTGGTGTGACCCGGCGTACGACAAGCTGATCAAGCAAGCCAAGGTCGTGACCGACCGCGAACAAAGGACTGTTCTGTACAAACAGGCGCAGCAACTGCTTAAAGCACAGGTGCCGATCACGCCAGTCGCCCACTCGACGGTTAACCAGCCGTTAAGCGCCAAAGTCGAAGGTTTCAAAGTCAGCCCCTTCGGCCGCAACGTGTTCTCGGGCGTCAGTATCACCCCATAAAAAGATAACCGGATTGCGCAGGGTGAGCATTCACCTTGCTGCAAACGTGCAGCCTTATTTCGGGTTTTACCCAAGGGCAAACGTTTGCAAAGGCTTGAAAGAGTTACACACCCAATAGCCGGTTCACCTAAAAAGACCGGCATTAAAAAAGAGAACCAAAGGAGCTTCACCCATGAAACTGAGCAGCACCGCGCTACTGGCCCTGGCCATCAGCAGCATCACGGCCACCGCCTACGCTGAACCTGCAAGCCAGGACTTCGTTCCAACCACACTGGCCGGCACCAGCGCCCAAAGCGAGGCCAAAGGCTTTATCGATGGAGCAAGCCTGGGCGGCACAACCCGTAACTGGTTCTCCAACGAACAGCGCTTCCGTGGCAGCAAGTTCACCTACCAGAAGCACGGCGAAGCCCGTACTGACAACTACCGTACCAACTGGGTGCAAGGCACCATCCTCAACGCTACCTCGGGTTTCACCCAGGGCACCGTTGGCGTGAGCACTGAAGTGGCGGTCTACAACGCTCTGGTCCTGGACCGTAGCAAGCGTGACATCAAGGGCGGCTCCAACCGTACCCTGGCCGACTCCGACGGCGACGCCGTAGACCAGTGGAGCAAACTGGGCCTGGCCAACGTCAAGTTCCGTGTCTCGAACACCACCTTGACCGCCGGTCGCCAGAACTTCAGCAGCGGCATTATCGACACCATCGGTAACCGTGCGCTGCCTTCGAGCTTCGAAGGTGTGAGCTTCAACAGCGAAGAGTTCAGCAACCTGTCGTTCCAGGGCGGCGTGTTTGACCGCGTTTCGCCACGGACCGAGCAGAGCCTGTCGAAATTCCGCACTGAATACGGCAATGGCCGTCAGGAAACCGACAAGGTCAACACCCTGGGCGTCAACTACCAGCCGTTCAAGAGCCTGAAGACCAGCCTGTTCGCCGCCAACGTGGAAGACTTCTGGAACCAGTACTACTTCGGTGCTACCCACGAACTGGGTGACAGCCAGACCCTGTCCCTGACCACCGGCCTGAACTACTACAAAACCGTCGACGAAGGCAAAAAGTTGATGGGCAAGATCGACAACGACACCTACTCGCTGTCGTTCGGCCTGACCCACCAGGCTCATAGCCTGACCTTCTCCTACCAGGCCGTGAACGGTGACGAGTACTTCGACTACCTGCACGAAACCAACGGCATCTACCTGGCCAACTCCCTGACGTCCGACTTTAACGGTCCGAACGAGAAGTCCTTCCAAATTGCCTACGGCATCAACATGGCCGAATACGGCGTGCCAGGCCTGAAGTTCAACATCTACTCGGCGCGTGGCTGGGGTATCGACGGTACTCACTACACCGGCGACGGCGGCCGCGCAGGCTTTGCCTACAACGGCATTCAGGCCCAGGACGGCGAGAAACACCAGGAATATGGCGTAGGTACTTCCTATGCGATTCAGAGCGGCGCACTCAAGGCCACCACCATTCGTGGGACCTACGTGACTCACCGTGCCAGCGCCAACCAGGCTGATGGCAACCTGCGTGAGTTCCGCCTGGTGACCACCATCCCGTTCAACATTCTTTAATCAGCGCCAGGTAGGCAGCAGGCTCAGGACGAGCCTGCCGCCTACGCTTGTCTGGTCCAATCGATTGCAGAGGGCTCTTAGATGAAAATGCTCCCGTTACAAGCTGCCATTGCCGCTGCGCTGTTGAGCGTCGCGGTCGGCATCTCGGCCAAACCGTTGGTCGTCTGCACCGAAGCCAGCCCGGAAGGTTTCGATCCGGTCCTGTACACCACGGCTGTCACCGCTGACGCCGCGGCTGAAACCATGTTCAACCGCCTGGTGGACTTCAAGCCCGGCACCACCGAAGTGATCCCGGCGCTCGCCAAGGACCTGCCGGAAATCAGTGCCGATGGCCTGACCTACACTTTTCACCTGCGCGACGACATCAAGTTCCACACCACCGACTACTTCAAACCCACGCGCAACCTGAACGCCGACGACGTGCTCTGGAGCTTCCAGCGCCAGCTGGACCCGAAACACCCTTGGCACAACAAGTCCAACGTGGGCTACCCGTACTTTGAAAGCATGGGCTTCAAGGAACTGCTCAAGAGCGTAGAGAAGACCGACGACCACACCGTGGTCTTCACCCTGACCCGCCCTGAAGCACCGTTCCTGGCCGACCTGGCCATGGCGTTTTCCTCGATCCACTCCGCCGAATACGCCGACCAGTTGCTCAAGTCCGGCAAGACCGATGACCTGAACGCCAAGCCCATCGGCACCGGCCCGTTCATCTTCACCCGCTACGCCAAAGACGCCCAAGTGCGCTTCAAGGCCAACCCGGACTACTTCCGTGGCAAGCCGCCGGCCGATCCGCTGATCCTGGCCATCACCACCGACAACAACGTGCGCCTGCAAAAGCTCAAGGCCAACGAATGCCAGATCGCGCTGTATCCAAAACCGGATGACGTGCCGAGCATGAAGGCCGACCCGAACCTGAAGGTCGCGGAACTGGCGGCGATGACCACCGCCTACACCGCCATGAACACCACCCACAAGTACATGAGCGACGCCCGGGTGCGTCACGCGATCAACATCGCGTTCGACAAGAAAGGCTACAACGAGTCCCTGTACGGCAAAGGCAACGCAGTCGACGCCACCGGGCCTTACCCACCCACCTTGCTGGGCTTCAGCGACAAGCTGAAGAACCCGCCCCGCGACCTCGACAAGGCCCGCGCCCTGCTCAAGGAAGCCGGTGTACCGGAAGGCACCGAGATCACCCTGTTCACCCGCAACGGCGGCGGCCCGACCAACCCCAACCCGATGCTCGGCGCCCAGCGCATGCAGGCGGACCTGGCGCAAATCGGCCTGAAAGTGAACATCAAGGTCATGGAATGGGGCGAAATGCTCAAGCGCGCCAAGAATGGCGAACATGACATGGTCTCCGCCGGCTGGGCGGGGGATAACGGGGACCCGGATAACTTCCTCACCCCGAACTTGAGTTGCGATGCAGCGAAAAACGGCGAAAACTACGCCCGCTGGTGTAACAAAGAGTTTCAAGACTTGATCGACAAGGCACGCGCTATCGCTGAACCCGCACAGCGCGCTGCACTCTATGAACAAGCCATGGACGTTTTCGACAAGGACCAACCATGGATTCCCATGGCTTACCCGAAAATGTTTACCGCCATGCGTAAAAACGTCGAGGGTTATACCCAAAGCCCTCTGACTACAAATAACTTCGCCACCACCCAGGTGAAGTAGATAAGAAACGCTCGGCACCGTCGACATTGACGGTGCCGAACCTGCCTAACCGGCTGATTGAGGTACACAACAAGATGTTTAGTTTTATTGCCCGCCGATTGGGGTTATTGATCCCCACGTTTTTCGGCATCACCTTGCTGACGTTCGCGTTGATTCGCATGATCCCTGGCGACCCCGTCGAAGTCATGATGGGCGAACGACGAGTCGACCCCGAGATGCACGCTCAGGCAATGGAACGCCTTGGTCTGAATAAACCGCTTTATGCGCAATACCTGGATTATGTCGGCAAGCTCGCCCACGGCGACCTCGGCGAATCCCTGCGTACCCGTACCAGCGTGTGGACTGAATTCACCGCCCTTTTCCCGGCGACCCTGGAACTCTCCATGGCCGCCCTGTTGTTCGCCGGCATCCTGGGGCTGTTAGCCGGGGTGATCGCGGCCTTGAAGCGAGGATCCCTGTTCGACCATGGGGTGATGGGCATCTCCCTGGCGGGATATTCGATGCCGATCTTCTGGTGGGGCCTGATCCTGATCATGTTCTTCTCCGTGAGCCTGGGCTGGACGCCCGTGTCGGGACGGATCGACCTGCTCTACGACATCGAGCCGCGCACCGGCTTCATGCTGATCGACACCCTGCTGGCTGACGAGCCGGACGCGTTCTGGGATGCCTTGCACCACCTGATCCTGCCGGCCATCGTGCTCGGCACCATCCCGCTGGCCGTTATCGCGCGGATGACCCGTTCGTCGATGCTTGAAGTGCTGCGCGAAGACTACATCCGCACCGCTAAGGCCAAGGGCCTGTCGCCGGCGCGCGTGGTGTTCGTCCACGGCCTGCGTAACGCCTTGATCCCGGTACTCACCGTGGTCGGCCTGCAAGTCGGCACGCTGCTGGCCGGTGCGGTCCTGACCGAAACCATCTTCTCGTGGCCCGGCATCGGCAAATGGCTGATCGAAGCCATTGGCGCACGGGATTATCCCGTGGTGCAAAACGGCATCCTGTTAATCGCCTGCCTGGTGATTCTGGTGAACTTCGTGGTGGACATCCTCTACGGCTTCGCCAACCCACGCATCCGTCACCAGCGCTGAGATCATGACCATGACCACACCTACTCCCGCGGTAGCAGTCGATCAAAGCCTGCTGTACCCGTCCCCGTACAAAGAATTCTGGCAAGCCTTTTCCAAGAACAAGGGCGCCGTTGCCGGCCTGCTGTTCATGCTGCTGGTGGTATTTTGCGCCATCTTCGCCCCTTGGGTGGCTCCGCATAACCCGAGCGAGCAATACCGTGACTTCCTGCTGACGCCTCCGGCCTGGCTGGAAGGCGGGCAGATCCAGTTCCTGCTGGGCACCGACGAACTGGGCCGTGACCTGCTGTCGCGCCTGATCCAGGGCTCGCGCCTGTCCTTGCTGATCGGTTTGTCGTCGGTGGTGATGTCGTTGATCCCGGGGATCCTGCTGGGTCTGTTCGCCGGTTTCTTCCCGCGCCTGCTCGGCCCAACCATCATGCGTCTGATGGACATCATGCTGGCCCTGCCATCGCTGCTGCTGGCTGTGGCCATTGTCGCGATCCTCGGCCCTGGCCTGATCAACACCGTGATCGCGATTGCGATCGTGTCGCTGCCGTCCTATGTCCGTCTGACCCGCGCAGCGGTGATGGGCGAACTGAACCGTGACTATGTGACCGCCGCCCGCCTCGCCGGCGCCGGCCTGCCGCGCCTGATGTTCGTCACCGTGCTGCCAAACTGCATGGCACCGCTGATCGTTCAGGCCACCTTGAGTTTCTCCTCGGCGATTCTCGATGCCGCAGCCCTGGGCTTCCTGGGCCTTGGCGTACAACCGCCAACCCCTGAGTGGGGCACCATGCTGGCCTCGGCCCGCGACTACATCGAACGCGCCTGGTGGGTCGTGAGTCTGCCTGGCTTGACCATTTTGCTCAGCGTGCTGGCAATCAACCTGATGGGCGACGGCCTGCGCGATGCGCTGGACCCGAAACTCAAGAACGCCGCCTGAGGAGATTCCCATGTCACTGCTAGAAATCAAGAATCTCAATGTCCGCTTCGGCGACAAGACTGCCGTGCCGGTGGTCGATGGCCTCGACATCTCCGTCGACAAAGGCGAAGTACTGGCGATCGTGGGCGAGTCGGGTTCGGGTAAATCCGTGACCATGATGGCGCTGATGGGCCTGATCGAGCATCCCGGCATCGTTACCGCCGACGCCCTGAACTTCGACGGCAAGGACATGCTCAAGCTGAGCAACCGTCAGCGTAGGCAGATCGTCGGCAAAGACCTGGCGATGGTGTTCCAGGACCCGATGACTGCACTGAACCCCAGCTACACCGTGGGTTTCCAGATCGAAGAAGTGCTGCGCCTGCACCTGAAAATGTCCGGCAAGCAAGCGCGCAAGCGTGCCATCGAACTGCTCGAAAAGGTGGAAATCCCGGGCGCAGCCAGCCGTATGGATGCCTACCCGCACCAACTGTCCGGTGGTATGAGCCAGCGTGTGGCCATCGCCATGGCAATCGCCGGCGAGCCGAAACTGCTGATCGCCGATGAACCCACCACCGCACTCGATGTGACCATCCAGGCCCAGATCATGGACCTGCTGCTGGCCTTGCAGAAAGAGCAGAACATGGGCCTGGTGCTGATCACTCACGACCTCGCGGTGGTGGCTGAAACCGCCCAGCGCGTGTGCGTGATGTACGCCGGCCAGGCCGTGGAAGTCGGCCAGGTGCCACAGTTGTTCGACATCCCGGCGCACCCGTACAGCGAAGCGCTGCTCAAGGCGATTCCCGAGCACAGCCTGGGTGCCACGCGCCTGGCCACGCTGCCGGGTATTGTTCCCGGCCGTTATGACCGCCCGCAAGGTTGCCTGCTGTCGCCACGCTGCCCGTATGTGCAAGAGTCCTGCCGCGCCCAGCGTCCTGGCCTTGACCCGAAAAGCAACAGCCTCGCCCGCTGCTTCTACCCGCTGAATCAGGAGGTGGCGTAATGGCCGTCGTACTT
This sequence comes from Pseudomonas sp. PAMC 25886, assembly GCF_000242655.1. NCBI lineage: Bacteria > Pseudomonadati > Pseudomonadota > Gammaproteobacteria > Pseudomonadales > Pseudomonadaceae > Pseudomonas > Pseudomonas sp. PAMC 25886. The sequence continues at coordinate 20,547 of NZ_AHHC01000071.1, read as the reverse complement.
ACCGCCCGCGACCTGACCCGTCACTACGAAGTGTCCCGTGGCCTGTTCAAGGGCCACGCGCTGGTGCGTGCGCTCAATGGTGTGTCGTTTGAACTGGAAGCCGGCAAGACCCTCGCGGTCGTGGGCGAATCCGGTTGCGGCAAATCCACCCTGGCCCGCGCCCTGACGCTGATTGAAGAACCGTCTTCCGGCTCGCTGAAAATCGCAGGGCAAGAAGTTGCCGGTGCCGACAAGGCCCAGCGCAAGCAATTGCGCAAAGACGTGCAGATGGTGTTCCAGAGCCCGTACGCCTCGTTGAACCCGCGCCAGAAGGTCGGTGACCAACTGGGCGAGCCGCTGCTGATCAACACCAACCTGTCCGCCGCCGAGCGTCGGGAAAAGGTCCAGGCGATGATGAAGCAAGTGGGCCTGCGCCCTGAGCATTATCAGCGCTACCCGCACATGTTCTCCGGTGGCCAGCGCCAGCGGATCGCACTGGCCCGGGCGATGATGCTGCAACCCAAGGTGCTGGTAGCGGACGAACCGACCTCGGCGCTGGACGTGTCGATCCAGGCCCAGGTGCTGAACCTGTTCATGGACCTGCAGCAGGAATTCAACACCGCCTACGTGTTCATCTCCCACAACCTGGCGGTGGTGCAACACGTCGCCGATGACGTGATGGTGATGTACCTCGGCCGCCCGGTGGAGGTCGGTCCGAAGGAAGACATCTACGCACGCCCGCTGCACCCGTACACCCAGGCGCTGCTGTCGGCGACCCCGACCATTCATCCGGACCCGAACAAACCGAAGATCAAAATCGTCGGCGAGTTGCCCAACCCGTTGAACCCGCCATCTGGCTGCGCGTTCCACAAGCGCTGCCCGTACGCGACCCAGCTGTGCAGCACCGATGAACCGGTGCTGCGACCACTCGACAACCGCCAGGTGGCTTGCCACTACGCGGAGCAATTTGTGGTCTGACGTGCAAAAAAAAATGCTCTGGAGGGTGAGTCCAGAGCATTCCAGTGTTCTACAGCCCTGCTTGTCGGATAGCGCATCTGTCCGGTAAGCGGGGCTTTCTTTTGCCTGCGTTACTTACGTATCGCTGTCGCCATCGTTGTAGGTGTCGCTGTCTTCGCCGTCATTGTCCGGGTTTTCGGCGTCGTCATCGTCCTTGGAACCGCCCTGGTTCTCGTCACCAGGCTCGGATTCACTCTTGGCCAACTGCAAGCCACCCGCCTGCACCGTCTTCGCCGCCACAAACCCGGTGCCATGGCTTTGCACAGCCGTTGTGGCCCACGCGGAAGACATACCCAACGACAACATCACCAGCACTTTGAGCAACAGCACCACACGTTGAAAGATACTCATGGTCGAATTCCGCCCAGTCAGGAGTTGAATTGCGTACGACGGCTGTCCGCCGTCGCCTTGCTTCAAGCTAGTCCCGAACTGAAGTTTTCGCCAATGAAACAACCCGGATAGCAGCCAAAGAAAAAGGCGAAGCCATCACCGCTTCGCCCTCTCTTATATCGCTAACCCTTAGTGATGCTCGCGGGTCGCGCGGAATTTCACATCCGGCCAGCGCTCTTCCATCAGCGCCAGGTTGACCCGGGTCGGGGCCAGGTAGGTCAAGTGACCACCGCCGTCGATCGCCAGGTTTTCCACGGCCTTGATCTTGAACTCTTCCAGCTTCTTCTTATCGCTGCAATCGATCCAGCGCGCGGAGTACACGGTGATCGGCTCGTAGGAGCATTCGACCTTGTATTCCTCTTTCAGGCGACTGGCCACCACATCGAACTGCAGCACACCGACGGCGCCGAGGATGATGTCGTTGCTGCGTTCCGGGAAGAACACCTGGGTCGCGCCCTCTTCTGCCAACTGCTGCAAACCCTGGCGCAGTTGCTTGGATTTCAGCGGGTCACGCAGGCGTACGCGGCGGAACAGTTCCGGGGCGAAGTGCGGGATACCGGTGAAGCCCAGTACTTCGCCTTCGGTGAACGTGTCACCGATCTGGATGGTGCCGTGGTTGTGCAAGCCGATGATGTCGCCGGCAAACGCCTCTTCCAGTTGCTCACGCTCGGAGGAGAAGAAGGTCAGGGCATCGCCGATGCGCACGTCCTTGCCGGTACGCACGTGGCGCATCTTCATGCCTTTCTCGTATTTGCCGGAGCAGATGCGCATGAAGGCGATACGGTCGCGGTGCTTGGGGTCCATGTTCGCCTGGATCTTGAACACGAAGCCGGCAAACTTCTCTTCCACCGGCTCCACGGTACGCTCGTTGGCAACACGGGCCAGCGGCTTGGGTGCCCAATTGACCACGGCGTCCAGCACGTGATCGACACCGAAGTTGCCCAGGGCGGTACCGAAGAACACCGGCGTCAGCTGGCCGTCGAGGAATTCCTGCTGGTTAAACTCGTGGCAGGCGCCCTGCACCAGTTCCAGCTGGTCGACAAACCGGTCGTACTCGTCACCCAGGTGGGCGCGGGCTTCGTCGGAGTCGAGCTTCTCGATGATTTTCACATCGGTACGTTCGTGGCCATGGCCGGCGGTGTACACGATGATGTAGTCGTCAGCCAGGTGGTACACGCCCTTGAAGTCGCGGTAGCAACCAATCGGCCAAGTGATCGGCGCGGCCTTGATCTTCAGGACGGCTTCGATTTCGTCCAGCAGTTCGATCGGGTCGCGGATGTCACGGTCGAGTTTGTTGATAAAGCTGACAATCGGCGTGTCCCGCAGGCGGCAGACGTCCATCAGCGCGATGGTCCGTGGCTCAACGCCTTTACCGCCGTCGAGGACCATCAGTGCCGAGTCCACCGCCGTCAGGGTGCGGTAGGTGTCTTCGGAGAAGTCTTCGTGGCCCGGGGTGTCGAGCAGGTTGATCATGTGGTCACGATACGGGAACTGCATGACCGACGTGGTGATGGAGATACCACGCTGCTTTTCCATTTCCATCCAGTCAGAGGTGGCATGGCGGTCGGATTTGCGGGATTTCACCGTGCCGGCCACCGCGATCGCCTTGCCCATCAGCAACAGCTTCTCGGTGATGGTGGTTTTACCGGCATCGGGGTGGGAAATAATGGCGAAAGTGCGGCGTTTCGCGACTTCGGCGGCCTGGTGGGTCATGGGAAATCGCCTGGCAGGTGAGTCAAAAAAGGGCGGCGAGTATAGCGCAAACCCGGGGTGACGGACCACCGTTCACCCCATTGGGGGTGGCTAATTGCTGCCAAGTATGGAACCTTTTAAAAGGTAGAGACGTCCACTCCCCTGCTACCGCACTCGTAACAGGGGCTGAAAAATCAGCAAGTTAGCCTGACGAGGCTGCGCTCATGGCTCGACCGCATACCGCGTTGCCGGTAGGGGCGAGCTGCTATTCGCGACCACATTCGCCGACAGCCAGGAATGGCATTGCCGCTCGGAAATGTGTTCGCCGACAAAAGAAAAAAGGAGTCCGCCTGTGGCTATTCGCTATGGCAAAGGGCTGATAGGAGGAGCGGTTGTCGTCGCTCTCCTGGCCCTGCTGGTCCACTGGATCGGCATCAACACGATCGAACTGTACCGCGACGATTTGTTGTTTTACCTGCAAGCTCACTTGATCCTCGTCCTTGTTTCGATGCTGGCCGCCCTGATCGTAGGGATTCCCGCCGGTATTCTGCTCAGCCGACCGACTATGGTCGGGCGCGCAGAACGCTTCATGCAGATCTTCAACATCGGCAATACCGTCCCTCCCCTGGCCGTACTGGCCATCGCCCTCGGTGTCCTTGGCATCGGCAGCGGCCCCGCGATCTTCGCGCTGTTCCTCGCCTCGTTGCTGCCCATCGTGCGCAACACCTATGAAGGCCTGAAAAACGTTCAAGGTTCCCTCAAGGAAGCCGCCGTCGGCATCGGCATGACGCCGCGCCAGGTGCTGTTTCGCGTCGAGCTGCCCAACGCCGTGCCGATCATCATCGGCGGTGTGCGCGTGGCCCTGGCGATCAATGTCGGTACCGCGCCCCTGGCGTTCCTGATTGGCGCCAACAGCCTGGGCAGCCTGATCTTCCCCGGCATCGCCCTGAACAATCAGCCGCAACTGTTGCTCGGCGCCGCGTGCACCGCGCTGCTGGCCTTGCTGCTCGACGGTCTGGTGACCATGGCCAGCCGCCTTTGGCTGGAACGCGGGTTGCGTCCGTCTTAAGGCTTTGGCAAAGGAATTCACATGAAAAAACTGACATTGATATTGAGCTGCGTCCTGCTGTTCGCAGGGTTTGCGCAAGCCGCTGAAAAACCGGTCATTCGCATCGGCGCCCGGGTGTTCACCGAACAGACCCTGCTCGCTGAAATCACCTCCCAGTACCTGCGCACCAAGGGTTACGACACCCGTGTGACCGGCGGCCTGGGCAGCAACCTGGCGCGCAGTGCCCAGGAAAGCGGGCAACTGGACCTGATCTGGGAATACACCGGCGTGTCGCTGGTGGCCTACAACCACGTCGACGAGAAGCTCGACAGCGAACAGTCCTACGCCCGGGTGAAAGAACTCGACGCGAAAAAAGGCCTGGTCTGGCTCTCCCCGTCGAAATTCAGCAACACCTACGCCCTGGCGCTGCCAGAGAACGTGGCCAAGGAATTCCCGCAGATCAACAGCATCAGCGACCTGACCAGCGCCCTGGCCGAGAAGACCAAGGGCACACGCCTGGTGGCCCTGGACACTGAGTTCGCCAACCGTTCCGACGGCATGGCCGGCATGGTCAAGCTGTACGACATGAACCTGACCCGCAAGAACACCCGGCAAATGGACGCCGGCCTGGTCTACACCGCGCTGCGTAATGGCCAGGTGTTTGCCGGTTTGGTCTACACCACCGACGGTCGCCTGAACGCCTTCAAATTGAAGCTGCTGGATGACGACAAGCATTACTTCCCGGACTACACCGCAGCCCCCGTGGTGCGTCAGGTTTACCTCGACGCTCACCCGCAACTGGCCGCCGACCTCAAGCCACTGGCTGCGCTGTTCGACGACGAAACCATGCGCCAGCTGAATGCGCGGGTCGACGTCGACCATGAAAGCCCATCCGCTGTGGCCGCAGATTTCCTGCGCCAGCATCCGATCAACTAAGAGGAGAAGACATGGAATTCCTGAACGCCTTTTCCCATCTTGATTGGGCACTCGTCCTGCAACTGACCTGGCAGCACATCACCCTGGTCGGCATCGCAGTCATCCTGGCCATCGTCGTGGGCGTGCCCCTGGGCGTGCTGATGACCCGCTTCCCGACCCTCGCCGGCCCGTTGCAAGCCAGCGCCACGGTGCTGCTGACCGTGCCGTCCATCGCGCTGTTCGGCCTGCTGCTGCCGTTCTACTCCAAGTTCGGCCAGGGCCTGGGGCCGATGCCGGCGATCACCGCCGTGTTCCTCTACTCCCTGCTGCCCATCATGCGTAACACCTACCTCGCCCTCACCGGCGTGGAACCGGGCATCCGCGAAGCCGCCAAAGGCATCGGCATGACCTTCGGCCAGCGCCTGCGCATGGTCGAACTGCCGATTGCCGTGCCGGTGATCCTCGCCGGTGTGCGCACCGCCGTCGTCATGAACATTGGTGTGATGACCATCGCCGCCACCATCGGCGCCGGTGGCCTGGGTGTACTTATTCTGGCTTCCATCAGCCGCAGCGACATGTCGATGCTGATCGTTGGTGCCGTACTGGTCAGTCTCCTGGCCATCTTCGCCGACCTGCTTCTGCAATGGCTGCAACGCACGCTGACTCCAAAAGGACTGCTCAAATGATCGAACTTCAAAACCTGACCAAGACCTTCCAAAGCAACGGCAAGACCATCACCGCCGTTGATTCCGTAAGCCTGACCGTCAACGAAGGCGAGATTTGCGTATTCCTCGGTCCCTCGGGCTGCGGCAAGAGCACCACACTGAAGATGATCAACCGCCTGATCAAGCCGACCTCCGGCAAGATCCTGATCAATGGCGAAGACACCACCGACCTCGACGAAGTGACCCTGCGTCGCAACATCGGCTATGTGATCCAGCAGATCGGCCTGTTCCCGAACATGACCATCGAAGAGAACATCGTGGTGGTGCCCAAGCTGCTGGGCTGGGACAAGCAGAAATGCCACGACCGCGCCCGCGAGTTGATGAGCATGATCAAGCTGGAGCCCAAGCAGTACCTGCACCGCTACCCGCGTGAGCTGTCGGGTGGCCAGCAACAGCGGATCGGCGTGATTCGCGCCCTGGCGGCGGATGCCCCGCTGCTGCTGATGGATGAGCCGTTCGGCGCGGTCGACCCGATCAACCGCGAGATGATCCAGAACGAGTTCTTCGAGATGCAACGCGCGCTGAACAAGACCGTGATCATGGTCAGCCACGACATCGACGAAGCCATCAAGCTGGGTGACAAGATCGCGATCTTCCGCGCCGGCAAGCTGCTGCAGATCGATCACCCGGACACCCTGCTGGCCCACCCTGCCGACGAATTCGTCAGCAACTTTGTTGGCCAGGACAGCACCCTCAAGCGCCTGTTGCTGGTGAAAGCCGAAGATGCGGCGGACAACGCGCCGTCGGTCAGCCCGGAGACGCCGGTGGCGGAGGCCCTGGAGCAGATGGACGAACTGGACCGTCGCTACGTGGTGGTCACCGATGCCGAGAACAAGGCGCTGGGTTATGTGCGACGTCGCGACCTGCACCGTCAGACCGGTACCTGCGGCCAGTACCTGCGCGAGTTCAACGCCACGGCGGCGTATGACGAGCATTTGCGCATCCTGTTGTCGCGCATGTACGAGTTCAACCGCTCGTGGTTGCCGGTGATGGACGCGGAGCGGGTGTTCCTCGGGGAAGTGACCCAGGAGTCGATTGCCGAGTACTTGAGCTCCGGTAAGTCCCGTGGGGGCAAGACCAGCATTGTTTCGCCGGCCGAGACAGCACTGGCCTGATAAATCTGCTTCTGTAGCGAGGGGGCTTGTCCCCCGTTGGGCTGCGCAGCAGCCCCATTAACTCCCCGCGTTTTTTCAGACAAAAAGCGGTGGCAGGTTTTGGGGGCCGCTACGCAGCCCAACGGGGGACAAGCCCCCTCGCCACAAAAGCCCTCGCTAACCAGCAGTTTCCCATTCAAATTGCCCCGTCGGGGGAACATCAATCCGTCATACCGGTCGGTTACATAAGTAGCTGCAGGCGGCCTCACGACGAACGCGTGCAAAAACGCGACATTTTTAGTTGATCTATAGCCCCTCACGTCCTAAAGTTCGCGCCGAACGTCCATGCTGGAAACGATCCATCCGGCTCAAGTACTGACGACGAGACAGCAAGGCCAAGGGAAGCGGTTGATCCCATGGCCTTTTTGCTTTCGGCGACATGCCTTGGGAAGTAGGCGAACCAAAGTGGGGATACGGAGGACGTTCATTTGCACCCATTGATCAATTTAGTTTGCCAGTAGGAGTTCCCAGCATGTCGATCCAGGTCGAAGACTATTTCGCGCGCGCCACTTTTGACAAAATGAAGGCGTTCGCCGATACCCAGGAAACCCCGTTCGTGGTGATCGACACCGCGATGATCAGCCAGGCCTACGATGACCTGCGCGCCGGTTTCGAATTCGCCAAGGTGTACTACGCCGTCAAGGCCAACCCGGCCGTTGAGATCATCGACCTGCTCAAAGACAAAGGTTCGAGCTTCGACATCGCGTCGATCTACGAACTGGACAAGGTCATGGACCGCGGCGTCAGCCCGGACCGTATCAGCTACGGCAACACCATCAAGAAATCCAAGGACATCCGCTACTTCTACGAGAAGGGCGTGCGCCTGTTCTCCACCGACTCCGAAGCCGACCTGCGCAACATCGCCAAGGCGGCCCCGGGCTCGAAAGTCTATGTGCGCATCCTGACCGAAGGCTCGACCACGGCCGACTGGCCGCTGTCGCGCAAATTCGGCTGCCAGACCGACATGGCCATGGACCTGCTGATCCTCGCCCGCGACCTGGGCCTGGTGCCTTACGGCATCTCCTTCCACGTCGGTTCGCAGCAACGTGACATCAGCGTGTGGGACGCGGCGATCGCCAAGGTCAAAGTGATCTTCGAACGCCTGAAGGAAGAAGACGGCATCCACCTCAAGCTGATCAACATGGGCGGTGGCTTCCCGGCCAACTACATCACCCGCACCAACAGCCTGGAAACCTACGCCGAGGAAATCATCCGCTTCCTCAAGGAAGACTTCGGTGACGACCTGCCGGAAATCATCCTGGAACCGGGCCGTTCGTTGATCGCCAACGCCGGCATCCTGGTCAGTGAAGTGGTATTGGTTGCGCGTAAATCCCGCACCGCCGTCGAGCGTTGGGTATACACCGACGTGGGCAAATTCTCCGGCCTGATCGAAACCATGGACGAAGCCATCAAGTTCCCGATCTGGACCGAGAAGAAAGGCGAGATGGAAGAAGTGGTCATCGCCGGCCCGACCTGCGACAGCGCCGACATCATGTACGAGAACTACAAGTACGGCCTGCCGCTCAACCTGGCGATTGGTGACCGGATGTACTGGTTGTCCACCGGTGCGTACACCACCAGCTACAGCGCGATTGAATTCAATGGCTTCCCGCCGCTGAAATCGTTCTACCTGTAAGCCGGCGGCAAACAAAAAACCCATGACGCGTCATGGGTTTTTTTGTGGGTTCAGGAAAGCTCGGCGGTGCGTCGCTGGTAGGCCACAGCCATCGCCCGAATCTGCGGGTCGTTGGCGGCAGACAACGCCTTGTGCGCCACACGCAAGAACTTCAGATTCCCGCCCGCCAGCGCCTTGCGCAGCCACTCCAGCGCAGCGTCGACCTGGCCGCGATCCGCCAACACCGCCGCATAACTGAACTGCCCGCGAAAATCCCCGCCTTGCGCCGACCGGCGATACCACGCCACCGCCGCCTCCAGATCCCTGGGGCAAAACTGCCCTTCTTCCAGATAACGCCCCAGCAGGTTCATTGACTTGGCATGGCCCAGTTCCGCTGCCTGTCGATAACACGCCAGCGCCAGGCCTTGGTCTTCGGCAACCCCGCGCCCGGTCGCCAGCAGGTTGGCGTAGTTATACAACCCCCAATCCAACCCGCCTTCTGCCGCCAGACGATATTCCCGCGCAGCCGCCACCGCATCCGCCGTGCAACCCCAGCCATGCTCCAGGCAACGCCCGAGCATGTTGCGCGCCATCAAGTGCCCGCCTTGGGCCGCGATGCGGAACCAGCGCCCCGCCAGCGCTTCATCGCGCTCGATGCCGCGCCCTTCCAGCAGGATTTGCCCAAGCAGCGCCTGGGCATCCACCACGCCCTCCTTCGCCGCGATCAAAATCGCCTGGGCGGCCCGCACCGGGGAGTCGTCGAGCATGCTCTGCAATTGCTCAACGTTGAGGACTTCTTCACGACGCAATAAAAAGCCCACGGTCAGACCTCAACCCAGCGGCGCAGCAGGTTGTGATAGGTGCCGGTGAGCTGGATCAGCGCCGGGTGGTCGGGCACGTCCCGGCTCAGTTGCTGGATCGCCCCGTCCATCTCGAACAGCAAGGTGCGCTGGCTGTCTTCGCGCACCAGGCTTTGGGTCCAGAAAAACGAAGCGTAACGCGCGCCACGGGTCACGGCGTTGACCTTGTGCAGGCTGGAACCGGGGTACAGCACCATGTCGCCCGCCGGCAACTTGACCCGTTGCAAGCCGAAGGTGTCCTGGATTTCCAGCTCGCCGCCGTCGTAGTCGTCGGGGTCGCTGAAAAACACGGTGGAGGACAGGTCAGTGCGCACGCGCTCGTGGCTGCCTTTGGACTGGCGCACAGCGTTGTCGATATGGAAGTCGAAACTGCCACCCGCCGTGTAACAGTTGAGCAACGGAGGGATGACCTTGTGCGGTAACGCCGCCGACATAAACAAAGGATTTTTCCACAGTCGATCGAGGATCGCCGCGCCGATTTCCTTTGCCAGCGGGTGGCCTTCCGGCAGTTGCAGGTTGTGTTTGGCCTTGGCCGATTGATGACCGGCAGTGATTTTGCCGTCGGCCCAATCGGCCTCCGCCAGGGCTTCGCGGATGCGCAGCACTTCCTCGCGAGAGAACAGGCCGGGAATGTGCAGCAGCATGGGGGCGTTACCTGAAAACAGTGAGACGCCAATGGTAGTGATTCTTATTGACTGTGCACAACCCCACTCCCAGCCAAACGACGAACGAGATCGTAAAAACCGTAAGCAAAAAGTGTAAAGAACGTAAATTCAGTGCGAATAGCAATGTATCGCAATTGATATAAAGTCTTGTTCTCCCTATATTCCGCGGCCTCACCTCCTTGGGGAAAGGACACACTCATGCCGCGCACTTCGATAAAAACACCTGCCAGCTCACCACGGTTGCTGGCCTCGGCCATCGGCGTTGCCATCAGCGCCAGCGCTGTCGCCCAAATGGCGCAAGCCGCTGAAGACACCGAGCAGAAAGGCGAGCGGAACAGCATTTCCCTGGGGGCCACCAGCATCACCGGCCAGGAACAGGACAACACGTCCTACCAGGTCGAAAAAGCCTCTTCGCAGAAGTACACCGCGCCGCTGGTCGACACCCCGCGCTCGGTTACCGTGGTGCCACAGCAAGTACTCAAGGACACCGCCGCCACCTCGTTGCAGGATGCCCTGCGCACCGTACCGGGGATTACCTTCGGCGCCGGTGAAGGCGGCAACCCCCAGGGCGACCGGCCGTTCATTCGCGGCTTTGACGCACAGGGCGACACCTACCTCGACGGCGTGCGCGATACCGGCGGCCAGAGCCGCGAGATCTTCGACATCGAGTCGATCGAAGTCAGCAAAGGCCCCAACTCGTCCTTCGGTGGTCGCGGGTCGGCCGGCGGCAGCCTCAACCTGGTCAGCAAGACGCCACAGGCGCGGGACTTCACCAACGGTGGTTTCACCTACGGCTCCGACCAGACCCGTCGCTACGTGCTCGACGTCAACCGTCAGTTCCTGGACAGTGCGGCGTTCCGCCTGAACCTGATGAGCCACGAACAGAACGTCGCCGGGCGTGACGCCGTCAACTACGACCGTTGGGGTGTGGCCCCGTCGCTGACCTTCGGCCTGGGCACCCCGACCCGCGTCAACTTCAGCTACTACCACATGGAAAGCAACGACCTGCCGGATTCGGGCATTCCGTATGGCTACAGCAACAGCGGCGCCAGAGCTGCCCATGTGCATGACAAACCCACCGACGGCGGCGACAGCAACAACTTCTACGGCCTCAAGGATCGCGACTTCCGCAAGACCCGCGCCGACATCAGTACGTTCTCCATCGAGCACGACCTGAACGACAACCTGACGCTGAAAAACACCCTGCGCCATGGCAACACCGGCCAGGACTACATCGTCACCCAACCGGACGACAGCCAGCACAACGTCAATCAGTTCGGCACCGTGTGGCGGCGCGCGAACACTCGCGTATCCACCACCGAAACCACCACCAACCAGACCGACCTGTTTGGCAGCTTCCAGGCCTTCGGCTTCAAGAACACCTACTCCACCGGCCTGGAATTCACCGGCGAAGAAACCCGCTACAGCGGCTACACCGTCAGCCCGAACAGCAACCCCGGTTGCCCGGCGCCCGGCAAAGGTGGCCAGTGCACCTCGCTGGGTAACCCGAACCCGGACGATGCCTGGACCGGCAGCATTGCGCGCAACTACAACGGCACCAACACCAAGGCCACCAGCCGCGCCGCCTATGTATTCGACACCATCGAACTGGACCCGCAATGGCTGCTGAACGTTGGCCTGCGCTACGACACCTTCGACACCGTGGCCAACACCAATGCGGTGCCGACCGCCACCGTCAAGGCCCGCAGCAAAATCAAGAACGACAGCCAATTCTTCAACTGGCAGGCCGGCCTGGTCTGGAAGCCACTGGATAACGGCAGCATCTATGCCTCCTACGCGACCTCGGCCTCGCCTGCCGGCGGCCTGGTAGGCGAAGGCGCAGACGGCAACCCGCTGTCTGCCGGTGCCGCCACCAGCGACCTGAAACCCGAAGAGACCGTCAACTACGAACTGGGCACCAAGTGGGACCTGTTCCACGATCGCCTGTCCCTGACCGCCGCGGTGTTCCGCACCGAGAAGAAAAACACGCGGATCCTGGTAGACGCGCTGACCTATGAAAACGGCGGCGAATCCCGTGTGGACGGCCTGGAGTTGTCCGCCAGCGGCAAGCTCACCGATCAATGGCAAGTGTTCGCCGGCTACAGCTACCTGAAAAGCGAACTGGTGGACCCGGGCTTGAACGGCCGGAACGGCGTCATCAGCGCGGGCTCCAACAAAGGCAACCAAATGCCCAACACGCCGAAGAACACCTTCAGCCTGTGGACAACCTATGACGTGACCCCAAAACTGACCGTCGGCGGCGGCGCATTCTATGTCGACGAAGTCTATGGCGATGCCGGCAACACCGTTTACGTGCCGTCGTACACCCGCTACGACGCCATGGCCAGCTACAAGCTGACCAAGAACGTGGACCTGCAATTGAACGTGCAGAACCTCACCGACAAGACCTACTACGACAAGGCCTACGCGGCACACTTCGCCAACCAGGCCGCCGGCCGCACGGCGATGCTGACCACCAGTTTCCATTTCTAAACCGATACAAATCACCGCACAAAACCCCACGCATCGGATGCGTGGGGTTTTTGCATGTAAAAAAGAATCTTTCTCGAATACTCGCGGCATAATGCGCGCCGTGAGCCACCTAACCTGATGACGAGGCCGTACGACGTGTTGAAGAAAACCCTGTTCCAGTTGCATTGGTTCTTCGGCATTACCGCCGGGCTGGTGTTGGCCTTGATGGGGATCACCGGCGCGACGGTGTCGTTCCAGGACGAAATCATCGAGGCGCTGAACCCGACCGTGTTGACGGTGGAAAAGCGTCCGGCCGGCGTACTGCCGCCCGCTGAACTGGTGCGCCTGCTGGAAGCCCGTGAAGGCAAAGTGGTGTCGATGCTCACGGTGCAACCCGACAGCACCAACGCCGCCAAGGTCTGGTTCACCCCGCCACCCGGTGAACGCCGGGGCCAGATGCGCTACTTCGACCCGTACACCGGCGATTACCTGGGCGACCCGGTCGGCCAGGACTTCTTCGGCTTCGTGCTGCAACTGCACCGCTTCCTCGCCATCGGCGACACCGGCCGGCAAATCACCGGCGCCTGCACATTGATCCTGGTGTTCTTCTGCCTCTCGGGCCTGTACCTGCGCTGGCCGCGCCAGGTGGCAAGCTGGCGCGCGTGGCTGACCCTGGACTGGCGTAAAAAAGGCCGCAGCTTCAACTGGGACCTGCACTCGGTGTTCGGCACCTGGTGCCTTTTGTTCTATCTGTTGGCGGCGATGACCGGGCTGTTCTGGTCTTACGAGTGGTACAGCAACGGCTTGACCAAGCTGCTGTCCGACGCCCCGCAGAACGAACGGGTGCGCAAGCGCGGCCCGGCGCCGGAAGGCCCCGCGCCCGTGGCCAATTACGACGCGATCTGGAGCAGCATCTACAGCAACGCCGGGCCAGGCCTGAGCGGCTATAACATCCGCATGCCAGCGGTCGCCGGCCAACCGGCCACCGTCTACTACTTGCTGAAGACCTCGCCCCACGACCGCGCACTGAACCAGATCAACCTCGACCCGGCCACCGGCGAGGTCAAGTCTCATGAGACCTACGCTGGCAAAAGCTTCAAGGCACAGATCCTGACCAGCATCTATGCGCTGCACACCGGCAGCTACTTCGGCCTGCCCGGGCGGATCATCCTGACGTTCACCGCGCTGCTGATGCCGCTGTTCTTCATCACCGGCTGGCTGTTGTACCTGGACCGTCGCCGCAAGAAGCGCCAGGTCCGTGAGGCACGCAAAGGCCTGACCGACAACCACAGCGACGCGCCGGCCTGGCTGATCGGTTTTGCCAGCCAGAGCGGCTTTGCCGAGCAACTGGCCTGGCAGACCGCCGGGCAATTGCAAGCCGCCGGCTTGCCGGTGAATGTGCAGTCACTGGGCAGCGTCAGCGAAGAAGACTTGCGCCAGTCGAGCCATGCGCTGTTCGTGGTCAGCACCTTCGGCGACGGCGAAGCCCCCGACAGCGCCCGTGGTTTCGAGCGCAGCGTGCTCGGCCAGGACCTGTCCCTCAAGGGCTTGAACTACTCGGTGCTGGCCCTGGGAGACCGTCAGTATCAACACTTCTGCGGCTTCGCCCGGCGCCTGCATTTCTGGCTGACCAACCAGGGCGGCAACCCGCTGTTCGCCCCGGTGGAAGTCGACAGTGGCGACACCGATGCGCTGCTGCACTGGCAACAACAACTGGGCCAACTGACCGGCCATGCACCCGCCGCAGCCTGGGCCACCGCGACCTATGAAAACTGGACGCTGAACCAGCGCACCTTGCTCAATCCCGACAGCAGTGGCTCCGGCGTCTATCTGCTTGGGCTCACCCCGCCCGCCCCCCGGGATTGGCTGGCCGGTGACCTGGTGGAAGTGCTGCCGCGCAATTGCCCGTGGGCCATCGAGCATTTCCTCGAAGGCCTGGGGCTCGCCGGCAGCGAAGGTGTCGTCATCGACGGCCTGGCGCATACCCTCGACCAGGCGTTGGCCAGCCGCCAACTGCCGGACAATCGCGCGCATCTGGTGGGCCTGCATGCCCAGGCGCTGGTCAATGCGCTGGTGCCGTTGAGCATGCGCGAATACTCCATCGCCTCGATCGCCAGCGACGGCGTGCTGGAACTGATCGTGCGCCAGGAACGTCACGCCGACGGCGGCCTGGGCGTGGCGTCCGGCTGGCTGACGGAACATGCGCCGATGGGTTCGGCGATCAGCCTGCGCCTGCGACGCAACAGTGGCTTCCACCTGCCGACCGCGCCGGTACCGATGATCCTGTTGGGCAACGGCACCGGTCTGGCCGGGTTGCGCAGCCTGCTCAAGGCAAGGATTGCCGACGGCCAGCAGCGCAACTGGCTGCTGTTTGGCGAACGCAATATCGCCCACGACTACCATTGCCAGGACGAGCTGCAAGGCTGGTTGGCCAGCGGCGACCTGGCGATGCTGGACCTCGCGTTTTCCCGGGACCAGGCCGAAAAAATCTACGTTCAGGACCGCCTGCGTGAGTCGGCGGATGGGCTGCGTAAATGGATCGCCGAGGGCGCAGCGATTTATGTCTGCGGCAGTCTGCAGGGCATGGCGGCGGGTGTGGATCAGGTGCTGCACGATGTGCTGGGCAGCGAGGCGGTTGAGCGGTTGATAGAGCAGGGCCGCTATCGCCGGGATGTTTACTGATGTCCTCCAGACAATGAAGGTCAACTGTGGGAGCTGGCAAGCCAGCTCCCACATGTTTAATTGCACTCCAAATCAGGCGGGCTGCAGCTTCTGCTCAAACACCGACACCCCATCCAGGTCCCGCAAAATCACCGTCAGCTCCGCCGTCTGCCCATCAATCTGCACCTCGCCAAAAAACTGGAACCCGGCAAACGGCGAGCTGTTCTGCACGGTCGGTGCCTTCTCGAACACCACTTCCGGGCCAAAGGTTTTATCCAGCGGGTTAGGCCCGAAACTCCCGGCATTCAGCGGCCCGGCGACGAACTCCCAGAACGGCTCAAAGTCCTGGAACGCCGCCCGGTCCGGATGGTAATGATGGGCTGCGCAGTAGTGCACATCCGCCGTCAGCCACACGTGATTACGTACCTGCTGCGCCCGCAAAAACCCGAGCAATTCGGCGATTTCCAACTCGCGCCCCTGGGCCGGGCCCGGGTCACCGTTGGCGATTGCCTCCCAGCGCGGCACGCCGGGGCTGACTTCGCCGTCGGGCACCCCGAGGCCGATCGGCATGTCGGCAGCGATGACTTTCCACTGGGCCTGGGAGGCCTTCAATTCGCGCTTGAGCCAGTCCAGTTGCTCACGCCCCAGGAAGGGTTTTTCGCCACCCAGGTTGTCGTCGTTCGGCCCGCGATAACTGCGCATGTCCAGCACAAACACATCCAGCAGCGGGCCGTAGCTGAGCTTGCGATAGATGCGCCCGCCCTGGTCGGCGCTTTGCCGGCGCATGGGGGAATACTCCAGCCAGGCCTGGCGTGCGCGGCCCACCAGGGTGTTGATGTCCCGGGTCTTGTAGCGCTCGTCCAGCTGCTTGCTCGGCGACCAGTTGTTGATCACTTCGTGATCGTCCCACTGCCAGATCTGCGGCACTTCGGCGTTGAAGCGGCGCACGTTTTCATCCATCAGGTTGTAGCGGTAGTTGCCCCGGTATTCATTCAGGGTTTCGGCGACTTTGCTTTTGGCTTCGGTGGTGATGTTGCGCCAGATACGCCCGTCTTCGGTGGTCAATTGGGCGGGCACCGGGCCGTCGGCGTAGATGGTGTCGCCGCTGTGGATAAAAAAGTCCGGCAGGCGCAGGCGCATGGCTTCGTAGATGCGCATGCCGCCGATGTCCGGGTTGATACCGAAGCCCTGGCCGACGGTGTCGCCGCTCCACACGAAGCGGATGTCCCGACGCTGTTGCGGCACGCTGCGCAGGTGGCCGAACCAGGGTTCGCTGGCCACACCGGTCTGGGCGTCTTCGAAGTGCACACGGTAGAAAATCGCCTGGTCGACGGGCAGGCCGGTGAGTTCGACACGGGCGGTGAAGTCGGTGCGGCTGTCGGCCAGGGGCGAGACGAATTTGCGCGGGTTGCTGAACACGCTGCGGGTGTCCCACTCCACCACCATCCGTGCCGGGCGGTCGCTGCGGCTCCAGATCATCGCGCGGTCGCCCAGCAGGTCGCCGGACTGCACGCCGTCGGTGAGCTGCGGGCGGTCCTTGACCGAGGCGATCACCGCCGGCGCGAGGCCCGGTAGCAACAGGCCGGCGCCGACGGCTTGCATCACGCGGCGACGGCCGAGGTTGAAGTGGCTCATGCAGGTTCCCTCTTGAGCAGTAAAAGGGAAACTTAAGCATGAAGGGATGAACGGGTTATGACACCGGCGCGACCGTCAGCTCGACCACTTCGGGACGCTTGATCAAGGCATACACCACCGCCGTCAACAAACTCCCCGCCACAATCGCGAACAGGTACAGCAGCGCATGGTTGATCGCATTCGGGATCAGCATCACAAACAGCCCGCCATGGGGCGCCATCAGCTTGCAGCCGAAATACATCGACAGCGCACCGGTCAGCGCGCCACCGGCGATGCTGGCCGGGATTACCCGCAGCGGGTCCTTGGCGGCAAACGGAATCGCGCCTTCAGAGATAAAGCACATGCCGAGGATCAGCGCCGCCTTGCCGGCTTCGCGCTCGGTCTGGGCGAACTTGCGTCGCGCCAGGAAGGTGGCGATGCCCATGCCAATCGGCGGCACCATGCCGGCGGCCATGGTCGCGGCCATCGGCGCGCCGCTCTGGGCCGCCAGCAGTCCGACGGAAAACGCGTAGGCCGCCTTGTTGATCGGCCCGCCAAGATCGACGCACATCATGCCGCCCAGCAAGATGCCCAGCAGCACGGCGTTGGTGGTGCCCATGGTACTGAGGAAATCCGTGAGGCCGGTGAGCATCTTCGCCACCGGCGGCCCCACCAGGTAAATCATCGCCAGGCCCGTGAACAAGCTCGCCAGCAACGGGATGATCAGGATCGGCTTGAGCGCTTCGAGGCTCTGGGGCAAACGGATCGCGCGGCTGATGAATTTGACGCAGTAGCCGGCCAGAAAACCGGCAAATATCCCGCCGATAAAACCCGCGCCCAAGGTGCTGGCCAGCAGGCCGCCGATCATGCCCGGCGCCAGGCCAGGACGGTCGGCAATCGAGTAGGCGATGTAACCCGCCAACAACGGCACCATCAGCATAAAGGCCTGGTCGCCGACGGTTTTCAGTGCGGCGGCCAGGGTGCCTTTTTCTTCAAAGGCATGAATGCCGAACACAAACGACAGGGCGATCAGCAGACCGCCTGCCACCACCATCGGCAGCATGAACGACACACCGGTGAGCAGGTGTTTGTAGACACCGGTTTTCTCCGGCTTGGCAGCGGCACCGCTGGCGGCAGATTCCTGCTTGCCTTCGGCCAGGGCCTTGTTGAGGGTGGCTTCCGATTGCTTGAGCGCGATCCCGGTGCCACAGCGATAGATTTTCTTGCCGGCAAACCGCTCGGTGGCGACTTCGATATCGGCCGCCAGCAGCACCACATCAGCGTCACGAATCGCTTCGGGACTCAGCGGCGTGCGGGCGCCCACCGAACCCTGGGTTTCCACCTGCAGGTCATAACCCAGGCGCTTGGCGGTTTGCTGCAACGCCTCGGCGGCCATGAAGGTATGGGCAACGCCGGTAGGGCACGCCGTGATCGCCACGATGCGCGGCGCACTTTTGGTGGGTGCCGCCTCCGCCACCTGCACCTGGGCCTCTTCGGCCCCGCGACGCAACACCGCGTCCACATCCTGCAGCGCCTGGGCCGGCGTGCTGCGGAATACGCGCTTGCCAACAAAACGCTGCATGTCCACCGGCGTGCTGCTGACCAGCAACACCCACTCGGCGGCTTCAATGGTGGCCGCCGACAATTGGCGTTCCGGGTGCTGCACATCGACCACTTCGACGCTGGTGCTCCAGCCCTGGCGTTGCGCGGCGGCGTCCAGCAAGCGGGCGCACAGCACACTGGTGACCATGCCGTTCGGGCAGGCAGTAACAATGGCTAACTTCATGACCAACCCTCTTATTGTTCTGTCAGCGGGCGCACGTGGACGCCGCTCTGCAAAGTCTCAAGCTGTGCGTCGTCGGTGATGCCAAAGCCGATTTGCGTGACCGCCATCGCGGCAATTGCGGTGGCGCGGCGCAGGGTCAGCTCCAGCGTATCGCCACTGAGCAACCCATGAAGCATCCCGGCCAACAGCGAGTCGCCGGCGCCTACGGTACTGGCCACCGTTACCTTGGGTGGCGTGGCGTGCAGCGCCGTTTCCGGGCTGTACCAGCTCACGCCTGCGGCACCGTCGGAGACCACCACATGCTCCACACCTTGCCGATGCAGTTGGCGGATGGCATCCGTGGAATGACCGAGGGCATCGGCCAGTTCTTCGGTATTGGGTTTGACCAACCACGGGCCGGCCTTCAATCCAGCGCGCAGCGCTTCGCCGCTGGTGTCCAGGGCGACTTTCAAACCGAGGCTTTTCAGCGCTTCCAGCAAATCCTGAAACCACTGCGGGCTGACGCCACGCGGCAAGCTGCCGGCGACCACCACCGCGTCGAATTCAGGGCCGATCACCGCCAGTAGTTTCAGCAGTTGTTTTTGCGCCTGCTCACTCACCCACGGCCCCGGTGCATTGATGTCGGTGACCCGGCCATCCTGTTCAGCAATTTTGATATTGCTACGAGTTTCTCCTGGCACACGAATGAACGCATCGCCAAACCCACGGCTAGCGATCAGTGCATCGAATGCCTGCGGGTTCGCCGCACCAAGAAAGCCGCCCACACTCACCTGATGACCCAGGTCGGCCAGCACCTGCGCCACATTCACACCCTTGCCGGCGGCATGGGTGATCATCGCTTCGCTGCGGTTGACCTCGCCCGGCTCCAGGCGCGCCAGGCGCACCGTCAGGTCCAACGCCGGGTTCAGCGTCAGGCTTAAAATCCTTGCCATTTATACGGCCTCCACAAGGGCTCGCACTTCGGCGGGTGAACCCACCGCCAGTGCTTTTTGCGCCAGGCCGCGGGCCTCGCTCAGACTGAATTCGCGCACACGCGCCTTCACTTCGGGAATGCTGCGCGCCGAGACGCTCAGCTCATCCACACCCAGGCCGATCAGCACCGGAACCGCCAACGGATCGGCCGCCAACTCGCCGCACACGCCGACCCATTTGCCATGGGCATGGGCGGCGCGCACGGTGATGTCGATCAGTTGCAACACCGCCGGGTGCAGGCCATCCGCCTGGGCCGACAGCGTTGGGTGGCCACGGTCGATGGCCAGGGTGTACTGGGTCAGGTCGTTGGTGCCGACGCTGAAGAAGTCCACTTCCCTGGCCAGCACCGGCGCGAGCAAGGCGGCCGACGGCACTTCGATCATGATCCCCAGTTGCAGGTCGGCCACCGGGATTTCCAGGCGCAGGCGCTCGGTCATCTCGCGGGCCTGGCGCCACTCGTCAACGCTGCCGACCATGGGGAACATGATGCGCAGCGGACGGTTGTCCGCCGAGCGCAGCAGTGCGCGCAACTGCGCTTCCATGATCTGCGGGCGTTGCAGGGTCAGGCGAATGCCGCGCACGCCGAGGAAAGGGTTTTCTTCCTTGGCGATCGGCCAGTAAGGCAGCGGTTTGTCGCCGCCCACGTCAAGGGTACGTACCACCAGTGGCCGACCGCCGAGGCCGTCGAGCACGCGGCGGTATTCGGCTTCCTGGGTGGCTTCGTCGGGCGCCTGTTTGTGGGCCATGAAAATCAGCTCGGTGCGCAGCAGGCCAATGCCTTCGGCGCCCTGCTCCACCGCGCTGGCCACCCCGGCGCTTTCGCCGATATTGGCAAACACTTCGACGGCGTGGCCGTCGCGGGTCAGGGCCGGTTCATGACGTTGCGCGGCAGCAGCTTGCAGGCGTTGTTCGCGGGTGTCGCGTTCGACGGTGGCGCGCTGCAAGGTGGCAGCGTCGGCGTCGACATGCAGGCGGCCGCGCT
>NZ_AHHC01000072.1:0-39939 GCF_000242655.1 Pseudomonas sp. PAMC 25886 | reverse complement strand
CCTATCCCCTGTGTGCCTTGGCAGTCTCAGCGGAGTAGTACCGGAGAGAGGGCACACCGAGCCTAGGCGAGGTGCCGAGTGGTGGGGCAAGAGCCCTTTTGGTTACTTTTGGGGCTCTTTTCCAAAAGTGACCCGCTGTAAGAGCGGAACCCATATCAGCCATCACCCAAATAACGGATATACACCCAACCCCCAAAACCACCCCACCCAAGATTTTTTCAACCCAAGGGGAATAAACCCAAACCCTCGCCCGTTCTATCCCCAGAACATCTTCAACGAGGGCAGTACGATGGACCTCTCCACCCAAGCGCAACCCCTTGATTTCACAGCGCTGGCCCACACGATGGGCGACACCGCCCCCTGTGGCGAGAACGTCGAATACGACCCCGACTTCCTCCTGCTGGAAGAAGAAGCCCTGGGCAAACCCGAGGTCCAATACGGCGACACCATCACCCAGGCCATCGAGCCCAACTGGAAACTCGTCGCGTCCCTGGCCTTGCCCCTGATGCAACGCAGCCGGGACCTGCGCCTGGCCATGTGGCTCACCCGCGCCGAGCTCAACCTGCATGGCATCCACGGCCTCAACGCCGGCCTGGGCCTGATCGAAGCCCTGCTGACCCACTGCTGGGACGGCCTGCACCCACAGCTCGACCCGAACGACGACCACGACCCCCTGCTGCGCATCAATATCCTGGCCTCCCTGTGCGAACCCACCGGTTTGTTGCGCGACCTCCTCGACACCCCACTGGTCAGCGCCCGCAGCCTCGGCCAATTCAGCCTGCGTGACCTCGACCAGGCCAGCGGCGAGCAGGGCAGCAGCGACACTCTGGCCCTTATCGATGGCGCATTCGCCGAAGCCGATCCCGACACCCTGCGTGGCATCGAAGCCGCCCTCACCGAAGCCCTGCAACGCAGCCAGCACATCGAACAACGCCTCACGGAAAACGTCGGCGTGGGGCGCGCCATTGACCTCAGCGGCCTGGCCAACGTACTGCGCCGCGCCGCCGAAGCCGTACGCCGCCGCTTGCCTGAAAGGGAAAGCCCGGCAACCAGCATCGACGCTCACCCGGCAACCGCCGCAGCCCCACAGCCGGCCAGAGGCGAGATCAACAACCGCGAAGACGCGCGCCAGGCCATCGACCGCCTGTGCGCCTATTTCAACACCCACGAACCCGCCAGCCCCGTGCCGTTCCTGCTGCAGCGGGCGAAGAAACTGATCGACAAGAACTTCATGGAATTGCTGCAAGACCTCGCCCCCGACGGCCTTGCACAACTGGCGCTGGTCAGCGGTATCCGCCCCGGCAACGACTGACCTTCCCCTATCAACCCTCACACTGGAGCTATCCCGTGGCCAAAGAAAGCAGTCAAAAGTTCATCGCTCGCAACCGCGCACCACGCGTCCAGATCGAATACGACGTGGAAATCTACGGCGCGGAAAAGACCGTGCAGTTGCCCTTCGTCATGGGCGTGTTTTCCGACCTCTCGGGCAAACCCGCCGAGCCGTTGCCGCCGGTGGCCGAGCGCAAGTTCCTGGAAGTCGATATCGACAATTTCGACGACCGCCTCAAGTCGATGAAGCCACGGGTGGCGTTCCAGGTGCCCAACACCCTGACCGGCGAAGGCAACCTGCCGGTGGAGATCACCTTCGAAAGCATGGACGACTTCACCCCGGCCGCCATCGCCCGCAAGGTGCCGAGCCTCAATCAGTTGCTGACCGCCCGCAGCCAGTTGTCGAACCTGCTGACGTACATGGACGGCAAGGTCGGCGCTGAAGAATTGATCGCCAAGCTGTTGAGCGATCCTGCGGTGATGCAAGCGCTGAGCAGCGCGCCCCAACAACCCGAGTAATTGATTTTTTGCTGACTCTGCCGGTGCCTCGTTTGCCCCGGTACGGGGACGCTTTTGCCCAAAATTCAAGGATACCGTCATGTCCACTACGCAATCGGAACAGTCAGGACTGCCACAAGGCGCCGCCGCCTTTGATGCCGGCGACTTCGCCAGCCTCCTGCAAAAAGAGTTCAAGCCCAAGACCGACAAGGCCAAGGAAGCGGTGGAAACCGCCGTGCGCACCCTGGCCGAGCAGGCGCTGCAAGGCACGCACCTGCTGTCCAATGACGTGCTGGGCACCATCGAAGGGCTGATCGCCGCCCTCGACCAGAAGCTCACCGAGCAGGTCAATCACATCCTCCATCATGAGGAATTCCAGGGCGTGGAAAGTGCCTGGCGCGGCCTGCATTACCTGGTCAACAACACCGAGACCGACGAGTCGCTGAAGATTCGGGTGATGAATATTTCCAAGAACGAAGTGCACAAGACCCTGCGCAAGTTCAAGGGCGTGGCCTGGGACCAGAGCCCGATTTTCAAGAAGCTCTACGAAGAGGAATACGGCCAGTTCGGCGGTGAACCCTACGGTGCGTTCGTGGCCGACTACTACTTCAACAACAGCGCGCCGGATGTGGAGCTGCTGACCCAGATGGCTCGGGTCAGCGCCGCCGCCCACTGCCCGTTGATCACCGCCGCCGACCCCAGCGTGATGCTGATGGAGTCCTGGCAGGAACTGGCCAACCCGCGGGACCTGACCAAGATCTTCCAGACCCCGGAACACGCCGCCTGGCGCAGCTTCCGTGCCAGTGAAGACTCGCGTTATGTGGGCCTGGCGATGCCGCGCTTCCTGTCCCGCGCACCCTATGGCGCCAAGACCAACCCGGTGGAAGATTTCGACTTCGAAGAAACCACCGACAGCGCCGGCTCCCGGGATTTCACCTGGGCCAACGCGGCCTACGCCATGGCCGTGAACATCAACCGCTCGTTCAAGCATTACGGCTGGTGCTCGCAGATTCGCGGCATCGAGTCCGGGGGCGCGGTGGAAGGCTTGCCGGTGCACACCTTCCCCACGGATGACGGTGGCGTCGACATGACCTGCCCCACCGAAATCGCCATCAGCGACCGCCGTGAAGCGGAGCTGGCGAAGAACGGTTTCATGCCCCTGGTGCACAAGAAAAACAGCGACCTGGCGGCGTTCATTGGCGCCCAGTCGATGCACAAACCCGCCGAGTACGACGACCCGGACGCCACTGCCAACGCCAACCTGGCCGCGCGCCTGCCGTACCTGTTTGCCACCTGCCGTTTCGCCCACTACTTGAAGTGCATCGTGCGCGACAAGATCGGCTCGTTCAAAGAGCGCAACGACATGCAGGTGTGGCTCAACAACTGGATCGGCCGCTACGTGGAGCACAACCCGGCCACTGCCACCGACGCCGACAAGGCCCGCAAACCCCTGGCCGGCGCGGAAGTGGTGGTGGAAGAGATCGAAGGCAACCCGGGTTACTACGGCGCCAAGTTCTTCCTGCGCCCGCACTACCAGCTCGAAGGCTTGACCGTGTCCCTGCGCCTGGTCTCCAAACTGCCGTCGACCAAGGCTTCCTGATAACACCTTCCTACCCCAACCAAGGTACTGACCATGATCCTGCTTAACTTCAAAGGCAAACAAATCAAAGGCACTTCCACTGTCGAGGCGCACAAGGACTGGATCACCATCGACGCGATCCAGATGGGCGTCGGCCGGGCGATTTCCACCAGCGGCGGCGGTGCCGACCGTGACACCAGCAACCCGTCGTTCTCGGAAATCTCCCTGACCAAGGCCACCGACCTGGCCTCGGCCGACCTGTTCATGGAAGCGGTGTGCGGCAAGAGCCTGGGGGATGCCGAGATCCACTTCATCCAGACCGGCGGCCCGGACAAGAAGCAACAGGTGTTCCTCAAGATCATCCTGGGCAAAGCCATCATCAGCTCCTACTCCGCCAGCAGTAACGGCGAACGCCCGAGCGAAACCATCTCCATCAACTTCACCACCATCAGCTACGAGTACGACTCCTTCACCGGCGACACCGTGATCACCGGCACACCGAAGAAGTGGGACCTGGAAGCCAACGCCAAAATCTGACCCCGCTGCCGCCCCCCCTGTAGGAGCCGGCTTGCCGGCGATGAGGCCGTTGAACCGTTCGGTGTTCTCGAGATGGCCATCGCCGGCAATCCGGCTCCCGCAAGGTGGCGCGTTCAAGTGATGGAGATTCATATGACCCCGATTCAAGGCCAACCCCATGGCTGAACTCACCAGCCGCGAACGCCTGCAGCCGTCCTTGCTCGATCGCCTGAGCGATGACGACACCGAACACGCCGTGGAGCCCCGTGACAAGCGCATCTTGTCCATGACCGGCCTGCGCAAGGCGGTGCTGCGCGATCTGGGCTGGCTGCTCAACAGCACCAGCCTGGGCAGCTTTCGTGAGCTCGGTGGTCACCCCCTGGCCGCGCAATCGGTCATCAATTTTGGCTTGCCGGATTTGTCCGGCAAGACCGCCGCCGGCCTCGACCGTGAAGAACTGGCCCGGCGCATCCGCCAGGCCATCTGGGATTTCGAACCCCGGATCCTGCGCGACAGCCTGCGTGTGGTGCCGCTGGGCACCAGCGCCATCCCCAACCAGATGGCCTTTGAAATCCACGGCGAACTCTGGGGCCAACCGCTGCCCGAGCGCCTGTACCTGAAGACTGAACTGGACCTGGAAGCCGGTGAAGCCAGGGTCTTCGATATCGAGACAAGGGACGTGCGGTGAACGCCAAACTGCTGCGCTATTACGAACGTGAACTGGCCCACCTGCGGGAAGTCGGCGGTGAATTTGCCCGTGACTACCCCAAGGTGGCCGGCCGCCTGGGGCTGGAAACCTACGCGTGCGCCGACCCTTACGTCGAGCGCCTGCTGGAAGGGTTCAGCTTCCTGGCCGCGCGGGTGCAACTGAAAATTGACGCCGAGTTCCCGCGCTTTACCAATCACCTGCTGGAGCTGGTGTACCCGCAATACCTCGCGCCCACGCCGTCAATGGCGGTGGTGCAATTGCAGCCGGACATGAGCGAGGGCAGCCTGGCCGCCGGCTTCAAGGTGCCGCGTGGCACGGCCCTGCACAGCCAGTTGGGCAAAGGCGACCAGACTGCCTGCGAGTTTCGCACCGCCCATGACGTGACCCTGTGGCCGGTGGAGCTGGCCGAGGCGCGGTACTTTGCCTGTGGCAGCCAGGTCGCGGGCATCGACCTGGCGCGCCTCGGCGGGGTGAAGGCCGCGCTGCGCCTGCGGTTGCGCGCAGGCGCCGGGATGACCTTCAGCGACCTGGCCCTGGACACGCTGGCGCTGCACATCCGTGGCGGCGAAGCCTTGCCTTCGCGCATCCTCGAACAAATGCTGGCCCAGGCCGCCGGGGTGCTGGTGATGCCGGTGCAGGAGCATGTGGACTGGCACCAGTTCCTGCCCAGGACCGCGATTCGCGGCCTCGGCTACAGCGACGAAGAAGCTTTGCTGCCCACCGGCGCCCGGTCGTTCCAGGGCTATCGGTTGTTGCAGGAGTACTTCGCCATGCCCCAGCGTTTCCTGTTTGCCGAGCTGGGCGGGCTGGCCAGCAGCGTGAGCCGCTGCACCGCGGAACAACTGGACGTGATTGTGTTGTTCAAGAAGCTCGACCCGCTGCTGGAACAGAACCTCAACGCCGCCAACTTCGGGCTGTATTGCACCCCGGCGATCAACCTGTTCCCGATGCGCACCGAGCGTGTGCACCTGTCGGACCAGCAGTCGGAATACCACGTGATCCCCGACCGCACCCGGCCGATGGACTACGAGATTTACCAGGTCGAAGGCGTCACCGGTTATGGCAGCGGCGCCGAGGCGAGCCAGACGTTCGAGTCGTTCTACCGGGCCAACGACCTGCATGCGCGCACGCCGCCCAAGGCGTTTTACCAGGTGCGCCGGGACACGCGGCTGCTCTCGGAACAACAACGCCGCCAGGGCCCGCGCTCCAGCTACATCGGAAGCGAATTGTTCCTGTCCCTGGTGGACGCCCAGGAGGCGCCGCACCGCAGCAGCCTGCGCCAATTGGGCATCGACACCCTGTGCAGCAACCGTGACCTGGTGCTCAGCATGCCGGTGGGCAGCGGCAAGACCGACTTCAGCGTGGAGTCTGGCGCGCCGGTGCAGGCCGTGCGGTGCGTGGCCGGGCCCACGGTGCCGGCGCCGTCGTTTGCCGAAGGTGAAACGGCCTGGCGGCTGGTCAGCCACTTATCCCTCAACTACTTGTCGTTGCTCGATCAGGACAAGGAGCAGGGCGCCAGCGCCTTGCGTGACCTGCTGCGCCTGTATTGCCGGATTGACGACGAAGCCGCCCACAAGCAGATCGAAGGCCTGCGTTCGGTCAGTGCCGAAAGCATCGTGCGCCGTCTGCCGTTGCCGGGGCCAATCACCTATGGCCGTGGCTTGCAGATCAGCGTGACCCTCGACGAATCAGCGTTTGAAGGCAGCGGCGTGTTTATCCTCGGTTCGGTGCTGGAGCAGTTTTTTGCCAAATACGTGTCGCTTAATTCCTTCACTGAGACGGTGATCAAAGGCACCGCCCGTGGGGTGATCATGCAGTGGCCGGCGAGGGTGGGGCGATGCGAGATCCTCTGAGCCTGCTCAGCGCCCTGGAAGCGCACCCGGCGCGGTTCGATTTTCACGGGGCCCTGCGTCAGCTGGAGTGTGCCTTCCCGCACCTGCCACGCATCGGCCAGGCGGCGCGCCCGGCGGATGAAGCGGTGCGTTTCGGCCAGCAACCGTCCCTGGCATTCGAGCCGGCAATGATCGCCAGCCTCACGCCGGGCGCCACGCCGAAACTGCTGCTGAATTTTTTCGGTTTGCTGGGGGCGAACGGGCCGTTGCCGATTCACCTGAGCGAATACATTCGCGACCGCCAGCGCAACCTCAATGACCCGACCCTGGCGGCGTTCTGCGACGTGTTCCATCACCGGCTGATCAGCCTGTTCTACCGCGCCTGGGCCAGCGCCCAGCCGGCCGTGAGCCTGGACCGTCCGCAGGCGGACCGCTTTGCGCAGTACCTGGGTTCACTGATCGGCATCGGCATGCCGTCGCTGCTGGGCCGCGACACGGTGCCGGACGTGGCCAAGCTGCATTTCGCCGGGCGCCTGGGCCCGCAGACCCGCAATGCCGGTGGCCTGGCGGCATTGCTGACGGACTACCTGCAAGTGCCGGTGCAGGTCGAGCAATTCGTCGGCCACTGGATGACCTTGCCCGCCGATGGCCTGTGCGCCCTGCGCGGCGGGCCCGACGCGCCGGTGTTGGGCCAGACCACGGTGATGGGCAAGAAAGTCTGGAACACCCAACACAAATTCCGCCTGTTGATCGGCCCGCTGGACCTGGAACAGACCCGCCGCCTGCTGCCGGGGGGCGACAGCCTCAAGCGCGTGCAGGACTGGGTGCGCCAGTACGTCGGCCTGGCCATGGACTGGGACGTGAACCTGATCGTCAAGAAAGAACAACTGCCTGGCTTGCGCCTGGGGTCTGCGCCGTTGGGCTGGACCAGTTGGCTGAGCAGCAAGGCGCCCCTGGCGGATGACCGGCAATTGCTGATCAACCCGCGCATTTCTCACACTTCTCAAGGACCTGCCCATGGCTGATATCAGTCGCGTCGCGCTCTTCGGCAAACTCAACAGCCTGTGCTACCGGGCGATTGAAAGCAGTACCGTGTTCTGCAAGATGCGCGGCAACCCCTACGTGGAACTGGTGCACTGGTTGCAGCAGATCCTGCAACTGACCGACTCCGACCTGCAGCGCCTGATCCGGCATTACTCGCTTGACCCGGCGGTGCTGGCCCGTGACCTGACGGCCGCCCTGGACCGCCTGCCCCGTGGCTCGACCTCGGTCACTGACCTGTCGTCCCAGGTGGAGGAGGCGGTGGAGCGCGCATGGGTCTACGCGACCCTGATGTTCGGCGAGTCCCAGGTGCGCTCCGGGCATTTGCTGCTGGCGCTGCTGAAAACCCCGGGCTTGCGCAATGGCCTGTATGGCGTGTCCCGGGAGTTCAACAAGATCGGCATCGAAGACCTGAGCGAACAATTCTGCGCACTGCTCAAGGACTCGCCCGAGGCGCAGATGACCGCCAGCGATGGTTTCCAGGTGCCCGGTGAAGACACCGGCGCCCTGGCCCCGGCGGCCATGGGCAAGCAGGAAGCGCTGAAGCGCTTTACCGTCGACCTCACCGCGCAGGCGCGAGATTCGAAGATGGACCCGATCGTCGGCCGCGACGAAGAGATTCGCCAGGTGATCGACATCCTGATGCGCCGGCGCCAGAACAACCCGATCCTGGTGGGCGAGGCCGGCGTGGGCAAAACCGCTGTGGTCGAAGGTTTTGCCCAGCGCATCGCCCGGGGCGACGTGCCGCCGAGCCTCAGGGACGTGCAATTGCTGGCCCTCGACGTGGGCTTGCTGCAGGCCGGGGCGAGCATGAAAGGTGAGTTCGAACAGCGCCTGCGTTCAGTGATCGACGAGGTGCAGGCCAGCGTCAAACCGGTGGTGTTGTTTATCGACGAAACCCACACCCTGGTGGGCGCCGGCGGTGCCGCCGGGACGGGCGATGCGGCCAACCTGCTCAAGCCTGCGCTGGCCCGTGGCACCTTGCGTACTGTCGGCGCCACCACCTTTGCCGAGTACAAAAAGCACATCGAAAAGGACCCGGCCCTGACCCGGCGTTTCCAGACCGTGCAGGTCGATGAGCCGGACGAAGCCCGCGCGTTGTTGATGCTGCGGGGCATCGCCCAGACCATGCAGCAGCACCATCAGGTGCAGATTCTCGACTCGGCCCTGGAAGCGGCGGTGCGTTTGTCCAACCGCTACATCCCGGCGCGCCAGTTGCCAGACAAGGCTGTCAGCCTGATCGACACCGCCTGTGCCCGCGTCGCCATCAGCCTGCACGCCACGCCAGCCGAGGTGGATGACAGCCGCCGCCGGATTGAATCCCTGGAAACCGAACTGGCGATCATCGAGCGCGAAACTGCGATTGGCGTCGATACCGTCAGCCGTCGCGCGTCCGTCGAGGCGTTGTGGGTGACTGAGCGCGAACGCCTGGATGGGCTGGAAAGCCGCTGGGACAACGAACTGGCACTGGTGGAACAGATTCTGCGCCTGCGCAGCCAACTGGCAGACGCCACCGAGGGTGAAGGCGGCCTGGCGGAGTTACGTCAACTGCAGGACGAACTGGCGGCGCAGCAGGGCGAAAACCCACTGGTGCTGATCAGCGTCGACGAACAGGCGGTGGCCTCGGTGGTGCAGGACTGGACTGGCATTCCGGTAGGCCGCATGGTCAAGAACGAAATCGAAAACGTGCTGCGCCTGGCGGATCGCTTGTCCCAGCGCATCATCGGGCAAAACCACGCCCTGGAAATGATCGCCCGGCGCATCCAGACCTCCCGCGCCGGCCTCGACAACCCCGGCAAACCGGTGGGCGTGTTCATGCTTGCCGGCACCTCCGGCGTGGGCAAGACCGAAACCGCGCTGGCATTGGCCGAGTCGTTGTATGGCGGTGAACAGAACGTCATCACCATCAACATGAGCGAGTACCAGGAAGCCCACACCGTCTCCACCCTCAAGGGCGCGCCACCGGGTTACGTGGGGTACGGCGAGGGCGGTGTGCTGACCGAAGCGGTGCGGCGCAAGCCCTACAGTGTGGTGCTGCTGGACGAGGTGGAGAAGGCTCATCCGGATGTGCACGAGCTGTTTTTCCAGGTATTCGACAAGGGCTGGATGGAAGACGGCGAAGGCCGGATCATCGACTTCAAGAACACCCTGATCCTGCTCACCACCAACGCCGGTACCGCGTTGATCAGCCGCCTGTGCCGCGACCCGCAGGCCATGCCCGCGCCGGATGACATCGCCAGGGCGTTGCGCGAGCCGCTGCTGGAAGTGTTCCCGCCTGCCTTGCTCGGGCGCCTGGTGGTGATCCCGTATTACCCGCTGAGCGACGCCATGCTCGGCAGCATCATCCGCCTGCAATTGGGCCGTATCGCAAAACGCATCAGCGAAGGCCACAAGATCCCGTTCACCTTCAGCGACGAAGTGGTACACCTGATCGCCAGCCGCTGCACCGAACTGGAAAGCGGCGGGCGAATGATCGACGCGATCCTGACCAACTCGATGTTGCCGGCCATCAGCACTGAATTCCTCAACCGCCTGCTGGCGGGCACGCCGGCGACGCGGGTGCAGGTGAGCGTAGACGCCGGTGAATTTGCTTACGTGTTCGAGGAGCAGTGAACTAAAGAAAAAACTGTGGCGAGGGGGCTTGCCCTGTGGTGAGGGGGCTTGCCCCCCGTTGGAGTGCGCAGCGCTCCCGCCTTTTTTGGGGCCGCTACGCAACCCAGCGGGGGACAACCCCCCTCGCCACAGAGATAAAGCAGACAGCACTCAGCGGCGCCACGGAATAAACCCGTGCGCCCGGCTGTTGTGTCTACGTTCCTCAACTCTCAGGGAGACACACGATGCCCCGGATCAATAGTGCATTCAGCTGCCGCAAAGTGGACTTTCAAGCATTCCGCGAAGCCCTTGGCGAGGCCGGCATGCTGGCGGAGTCGCCCGCCGCGCAGGAAGTCATTGCGACCATGAACACCATCAGCACTGCACGCTCCAACGACACCCCGCAAGAGCAAGCCAAGGTTGCGTATTTCGCCGCCTATGAGGGCGAGGACGCGGTGGGGTTGATGGTGATGTTCAAGGAAGGCCCCACCTGGAAGATCGAAGACGTGTTTGCCGGGGTGGCGGGCAGCGGGCTGGGCTCGACCCTGGCGGCGTTTGGCATGGACTACGCGATCAGTGACTACGGCAACAAACCCAACTGCGAGATTCGCCTGACCTCCCTGGATGCGGCCTCGTGTGCGTTCTGGAAAAAGATGGGCTTTGTGATGCTGCCCGGGGTCGCGAGCGGGCACGGCGGCATGATTTACCGCGTGCCCAACTCCCGCCCGACCACACCGCTCTAGGTAGAAAACCACCATGGCAACCACCCAAACCCGGCGCGAAATCCAGGTCACCAGCGTGCTCGGCGCCGATGTGCTGCTGTTCCGGCGCATGCAGGCCCGGGAAGGCCTGTCGCAGCTCAGCGAATACACGCTTGAGCTGTACAGCGAACGCGCCGACCTGAATATCGACGACCTGCTGGCAACCCAGATGAGCGTGGCGGTGGACCTGCCCAAGGGCGGCAGCCGCTATTTCAGCGGGCACGTCAGCCACTTTTCGTTTACCGGACGCCAGGGCCGTTTTGCCACGTACAGGGCGGTGTTGCGTCCGTGGCTCTGGTTTTTGACCCTGGCCACTGACTGCCGGATATTCCAGGAACTGAGCGTGCCGGACATCCTCAGGCAGGTGTTCGCCCCGTACACCATCGCCGATGTCGATACCTCGGGCCTGAGCGGCAGCTACAAGGCGCTGACCTACTGCGTGCAGTACCGCGAAAGCGACTTCAATTTCGTCAGCCGCCTGATGGAGCAGGAGGGCATCTACTACTTCTTCAAGAGCGCGGCCGGGCGCCACACCCTGGTACTGGCCGACTCTTATGGCGCCCATTCACCGGCACCGGGGTATGCCCAGGTGCGCTTCATGCCCGCCGAAGACCACACCATGCGCGAGAGTGAAGTGATCTACGACTGGCGCATGAGCGGTGACGTGGAACCGGGTGGCTACACCTTGCAGGATTTCGACTTTGAAAAGCCGTCGGCCAACCTCTTGGCCAAGTCCACGCTGGCCGGCAGCTACCCGCAGGCGCGCCACGAACGCTACGACTATCCGGGCAAGTACACCGGGCGCAAGCAGGGCGAAACCTATGCGCGCACGCTGATCGAGTCCCTGCACACCGGCACCCAGCGGGTCACCGGTGCCACCCGTGCCCGGGGCTTGTTTCCCGGGGCACTGATGACCCTGACCGAACACCCGCGCAGCGAGCAGAACGCCCAGTTCCTGTTGCTGGAGGCGCGTTATGCGTTGTCCTCGGACACCTACGAGCCGACACCACCGGCCCATCCCGCGCCGGTGCTGACCTGCGAGTTCACCGCCTTGTCCAGGCAGCAGCAGTTTCGCGCGCCGTGCAGCAGTCGCAAACCGCTGATGCAAGGTCCGCAGACCGCCAGGGTGGTGGGCAAGCAGGGCGAGGAAATCTGGACCGACAAATACGGGCGGATCAAGGTGCAGTTCCACTGGGACCGCGAGGGCAAACAGGACGAAAACAGCTCGTGCTGGATTCGCGTAGCCCAGGGCTGGGCCGGCAAACGCTGGGGCAGCCTGTTCACCCCGCGCATCGGCCAGGAAGTCATCGTGAGCTTTCTGGAGGGCGACCCGGATCAGCCGCTGGTCACCGGCAGCGTCTACAACGCCGAGACGATGCCGCCGTACACCCTGCCGGAAAATGCTACCCGCTCGACGCTCAAGAGCAACTCGTCCAAGGGCGGCGGTGGCTACAACGAGCTGCGTTTTGAAGACAAGAAAGGTGCGGAGCAGGTGTTCCTGCACGCCCAGAAAAACCTCGACCAGCGCGTGCTCAAGGACTCCCTGGACTGGGTCGGTGGCGACCGCCATTCCAAGGTCGACCAGGACCTGCGGGAAAAGATCGGAGGCGACCGGCACTCTTCGGTGGGCGGGCATCGCAATGAGAAAGCCACCGGCGATGTCTCGATGTCGGCCGGCACCAACATGATCATCAACGGCGGCCTGAAAACCGGCGTCACGGCCGGCATGGACATGTACATGAAGGGCGGCATGAACGTGGTGATCGAGGCGGGGGCGACCATCACCCTGAAAGTCGGCAGCACCTTCCTGACCCTCACGCCGGCCATGATCATCGCCTCGACCATTCCGATCCCGCTGCCCGAGGCCGCCTCTGCGGCGACTGCGCTGGCGCTCACCGCTGCCACCGGCCCTGCCGGGGTGCCGCTACCACCGAAGGAGGCCGACGATGGCAAGTAACCCCGTGAATTTGATTCTGCTGGTCCGCAGCTACCGCGATCAAGCCATGCCCGGTGACGTGATCTGCCGGTTTACCGACGCCGGCGGTTCGATTGGCCGTGGCCCGGACAACGACCTGACCCTGGACGACCCGGGCAAATACATCTCCCGCATCCACGCACGCATCGAATGGCGCGGCGAGCAGTTCTACCTGACCGACACCGGCAGCAACCCCAGCCTGGTCAACGAACGCCCGCTGGGCAATGGCCGTGAGCGGGCGCTGGAGGAGGGCGACCGCCTGGTGATCGGAGATTACGGGCTGGAAGTGCGCCTGGAGCAACCGCTGGCCGAGGTGCAGGACGACGCCCTGGCCACACGCATTTTGCCGCCGTTGTTCGTGCCGCCGCCTGCGCCCGTGGCCGCACCGTTGCCACCGCTGGAGGTGTATCGCGAGCCTGAGGTGGTGGCGCCGGTGGTGCTGCATGACGCCCTGGCCGGGGCACGGATTCTGGAGGGTGAGTCGTTGTTTGACGGGGCCGTGCCGCTGTCTGACCCGCTCGGGTTGAACCTGGCAGGACGGGTGGAACCGCTGTTTCGCGGCACCGAAAGCGACCACGTGGCGCCGCAGATGCAGGCGTTTGTGATGCCGGTGATGCAGGTGGAAGCGCAGGTGATCCCGGAGGACTACGACCCGTTGCTGGGTGTCTCCACACTCCCTGTAGGAGCCGGCTTGCCAGCGATGGACGTTAACGATGACGCGGGCTTGCAGGATGAACGTGTCGCGCTTGAGCCTTTCGCGAGCAAGCTCGCTCCTACAGAAGAGCGGGCAGTGCCGACCGGGGACGACGCCGTCTTCCAGGCCCTGCTCCAAGGCCTCGGCCTGGAAAACCTGCACACCACCCGCACCCCCGTCGAACTCGCCCACCTGGTCGGCGAAATGCTCCGCACTGCCACCGGCGGCACCATGGCGGTGCTGATGGCCCGCGCCTTGACCAAGCGCGAAAGTCATATCGACATGACCATGATCGGCGCCCACTCCAACAACCCGCTGAAGTTTTTCCCCGACCCCCACAGCGCCCTGACCCAGATGCTCACCGCCGATTCCCCGGCCTATATGCGCCCGGTCAAGGCCATGGGCGCGGCATTCGACGACCTCAAGGCCCACGAACTGGCGGTGATCGCCGGCATGAAAGCGGCGCTGGGCGCGGTGGTGCAGCGTTTTGACCCGGCCCGGGTCGAGCAACGACACACCACCCACGGCGCCCTCGACAAATGGATGCCGGCCCGGCGCAAGGCGCGCTTGTGGGACCGCCTGGTGGAGCGCTACGAGGACCTCGCGCGGGATGCCGACGAGGACTTGCAGCGCCTGTTCGGTGAGTTGTTTTCGGTGGCTTATGAAGAGCAGGTCGCGCGGTTGCGCACCGGCCAATGAGAAGAATTTATGTCCTGGAATAACAAAGTAGTCTGGTCCGAAGGCATGTTGCTGCAACCCCAGCACCTGCAACAACACGACCGTTTTTTGCAGGCCCAGCTTGAAGCCCGGGTCGGCACCTTGCGGGCCTACGCCCATGGTTTTTCAACGCTGCACATCGACCCGCAGCAATTGGCCCTCGGGAAGTTGTCGTTGCTGTCCTACAGCGGCGTGTTGCCCGATGGCACGCCGGTCGGCCAGCCGTTCGACGATGAAATGCCGCTGCCCCTGGAGATCCCCGCAGACGCCCGTGACCTGAAGGTGGTGCTGGCGCTGCCGAGCCTGCGCCCCGGCGTGGCCGAGGTCGACGACAACCCCGGCTTCGAAAACTTCGCCCGTCACCGCAGCAGTGAGTACGAAGCCTGGGACAGCAACGGCCTGGACAGCAGCGCCCTGATGAGCATCGGCAAACTGCGCCTGCGCCTGGCGTTTGAAGGGGACGTGGCCGATGCCTACACCACCCTCGGCATCGCCCATGTGGTGGAAAAACGCGCCGACAAAACGGTGGTGCTCGACCGCGATTATTGCCCGCCCTGCCTGGACATCCGCGCCGCCGAGCGCCTGGGCGCATTTGTCGACGAATTGCTCGGCCTGTTGCAGCAGCGCGGTGAAGCCCTGGCGGCCCGCCTGAACCGGCCGGACGGCAGCGGCGCGGCGGAGATTGCCGACTTCCTGCTGCTGCAAGTGCTCAACCGCAGCCAGCCGTTGGTGCGCCACCTGGCGGCCATGCGCGGCCTGCACCCGGAGCAGTTGTACCGCGACCTGACGGCCCTGGCCGGCGAACTGGCGACCTTTACCCAGGCCGACAAGCGTGCTTCGGCCTACCCGGTGTATCGCCATGACGCGTTGGCCGAGACCTTCGCCCCGGTGATGCTCGACCTGCGCCGCTCGCTGTCGACGGTGATGGACGCCCGCGCCATCGCGATTCCCCTGGAAGAGCGCCAATACGGGATTCGCGTGGCGGTATTGCCCGACCAGGAGTTGCTGCGCTCGGCCACGTTCATCCTCGCGGTGCAGGCGCAAATGTCCGCCGAGAGCGTGCGCAACGGCTTCCCGCCGCAGGTCAAGATCGGCTCGGTAGAGAAGATCCGCGACCTGGTCAACCTGCAACTGCCGGGCATCGGCCTGCGCCCGCTGCCGGTGGCGCCACGGCAACTGCCGTTCCACGCCGGCTTCACCTATTTCGAACTCGACCGCAGCAGCGACTATTGGCAACAGCTGAGCAATTCGGCGGGGTTTGCCATGCACATCGCCGGGGTCTTCCCGGGGCTGGACATGCAGTTCTGGGCCATTCGGCGCTAAGGCAAGGTGACTGACGTGAATGACACTTTCGATAGCACCCAGGACCCGGACCGCACCCTGCTGATCCCTACGCCGGGCGGGCGGCGGGTTGCGCCTGCGGTGGCGCCCGTGGCCGACGTGCAGAGCGCCGCCGTGGTGCTCAAGGGCCTGGGCCTCAACCCGCTGGTGCGGGCCGCCAACCTGTTGCTCGACCTGGTGGTGCCACTGCGCATGCTGACCGCCATGCCCGACATGGAAAGCCTGCGCCAGCGGCTGATCCAGGCGATGCAGGCCTTCGAGGCCCAGGCCCGGGCCAGCCAGGTCGACGTCGAAACCGTGGCGGCGGCGCGTTACGCGCTGTGCACCCTGGTGGACGAAACCATTTCCAGTACGCCGTGGGGCGCGGGAGTGTGGGGCAGCCGTAGCCTGTTGGTGACCTTTCACAATGAAGCCTGGGGCGGCGAAAAATTCTTCATGATTTTGCAGCGCCTCAGCCAGGACCCGCGCACCCACATCGACGTGCTGGAGCTGATGTATTTGTGCATGGCCCTGGGGCTGGAAGGGCGTTACCGGGTGCTGGACCGCGGCCTGGATCAGCTGGGCCTGTTGCGGGAACGCTTGCTGCAACTGATCAACCAGCAACGCGGCAACCGTGAGCAGGACCTCTCGCCACGCTGGCGCGGCGCCGAAGCGCCCCAGGCGTCGATGTTGCGCCAGGTGCCGGTGTGGGTGCTGGCAGCGGTGGCGTCGGTGCTGCTGCTGAGTGCGCAGTTGACCTACAACTGGCTGCTTAACCGCGCTTCCGATCCGGTGTTCGCGCAACTGGGGGCGATCCGTGTGGTGTCGCCGCTCAAAGTGGCGGCGCCCGCCACGCCTGCGCCGGTGCGCCTGTCGGGGTTCCTCGCGCCGGAAGTCGCCCAGGGCCTGGTCACGGTGAAAGACAGCGCCGACCGCTCGGTGATTACCCTGCGCGGCGACGGTGTATTCGCCTCTGGCAGTGCCGAAGTGGCGAGCAATTTCGACGGTTTGCTGGCCCGCATTGGTGATGCGCTGGCGACGGTGCCGGGGGATGTGGTGGTGGTCGGGCATACCGACAATGTGCGGCCTTCGGCGACTTCGCGGCTGGGTTCCAACTTTGATCTGTCCCAGGCCCGGGCCAAGACCGTTGCACGCTTGCTCGCGCAACGGGCCGGGCCGGCCGAGCGTTACCGCAGCGAAGGCCGGGGTGAAACCGAACCCTTGGTGCCCAACGATTCAGCGGCCAATCGTGCACGCAACCGCCGTGTCGACATCACCGTGCTGATCCCTTCCCAGGCGCAATAGACCATGAACCTGTCCTCGTTTTTTTCGTTGTTATGGTCGCCGGTGGAGCGCTTCATCCTGTGGTTGCTCAAGCCTTGGTTGCTGTCGCTGATCGGCGTGGCGCTGTTGTCGCTGCTGGTGTGGTACGAAGGCCCGCTGCTGGCGTTCAACGGCAGTGAACCGTTGGCCCCGGAAGCCCGGCGCTGGGGCTTGATCAGCGTGTTTGTGCTGGTGTGGGCGGGCTATTTTGCCTGGCGGTTGTGGCGTGCCTGGCGGGCGAATCGCGGGTTGATGGCGGGGGTTGCCGAAGCGCCGGCGGGGGTACGCGAGTCCCAGGCCGAAGTGAATGAACTGGGCGAGCGCATGCGTTCGGCCATGGCGGTGCTGCGCAAGGCCAACCCCGGCTGGAAGATGAGCGGGCAGTACCTGTATCAGTTGCCGTGGTACATGTTTGTCGGCGCGCCGGGCAGCGGCAAGACCACCGCGCTGACCCATTCCGGCCTGCAATTTCCCCTGCGCGAAGCCATGGGCTCCGGGGCCATCGGCGGGGTGGGCGGCACCCGGCATTGTGACTGGTGGTTTACCGACGAAGCGGTGTTGCTCGACACGGCGGGGCGCTACACCACCCAGGACAGCTACACCGAAGTGGACAAGGCGGCCTGGGGCGGTTTCCTCGACCTGCTGAAAAAACACCGCCGCCAGCGCCCGGTCAACGGGGTGATCGTGGCCCTCAGCGTCAGCGACCTGTTGCAGCAAACCGAAGCCCAGCGCCAGGCCCAGGCCTTGGCGATTCGGGCGCGAATCAATGAGCTGTATGAACGCCTGGGCCTGCGGTTTCCGGTGTACGTGATCATCACCAAGTGCGACTTGCTGGCGGGCTTTTCGGAGTTTTTCGAGACCTTTGGCCGGGAGGAGCGGGCGCAGGTATGGGGTGTGACGTTCCCGCTGCAACAAGACCCGAAAGCCGACAGCAGCCTGGCGTCGTTCCCCGCCGAATTCGATGCCCTGGAACGCCAGCTCCAGGGCCGGGTGCTGGAGCGGGTGCAACAGGAGCGGGACTTGTCGCGCCGGGCCTTGCTCTACAGCTTCCCGCAACAGTTCGCCAGCCTGGGCGAGGGGCTCACGCGGTTTCTCAACAGCGTCTTCGAGGCCAACCGTTATCAGGAACCGGCGCTGCTGCGGGGCGTGTACTTCACCAGCGGCACCCAGGAAGGCAGCCCGATTGACCGGGTACTCACCGCCCTGGCGGCGTCCTTTGGCCTGGGCCGCAAGGTGCTGGCGCCGAATGTCGCCAGTGGCCGCAGCTACTTCATCACCCGATTGCTGCGGGAAGTGATCTTCAAGGAGGCCGGGCTGGCCGGCGTCAACCATCAGGAAGAGCGTCGCCGCCGCTTGCGGGCGCGGGGCGGGCGGATCGTCGCCGGGGCGGCGTTTGTCCTGCTGTTGCTGGGCATGACCATCAGCTACAACCGCAACCTGCAATTGATCGCCGACTCGGCCACCGCCGCGACCAACGTCGCGCAACTGGCCAAGGAACTGCCGGCCGAAGGCGACGTGCTGGTGACCTTGCCTTTGCTCAATGCCGCCCGCGCGCTGCCCGGTGGCTACAGCGAGGGTGACACCAGCGTGCCGCTGCTCAGCCGCATGGGCCTGTACCAGGGCAACAAGCTGGGCGCGGGCGCGGTGACTTTGTATCGCCGCCTGTTGCGCAGCACCTTGCTGCCGCACATCGTGGCGAACATGGAAAACGCCCTGCGCCGGGGCGACGCCAGCAACCAGGAGTTCCTCTACGAAACCCTGCGCGCCTACCTGATGCTGGGTGAGCGGCAGTTCTTTGATGCCGCGTCTGTGCAGGCGTGGGTCGATGTCGATTGGCGTCGCGAGTTGCCCCAGGCCACCCCGGCGCAGTTGCAGCAATTGTCCGATCACGTCTCGGCGCTGCTGGAAGCCGACGATGAAGCTGAACCGGTGTCACTCGACAGCGCCCTGATTGCCAAGGTGCGCCTGGCCCTGGCGAGCATGCCGCTGTCCCAGCGCATCTATAACCGGGTCAAGCGCCAGGTGGATCAGGAGCATTTGCCCGAACTCAGCGTGAATGGCGCGGTGGGCCGGGATGTGTCGTCGCTGTTCACCCGGGTCAGCGGCGAGCCGTTGTCCCGTGGGGTCAGCGGCGTGTACCGCATCGCCGGCTACCGCGAGCTGACCGACAAGACCCCGCAAGCCGTGGCTGACATGGCCAAGGACAGCTGGGTGCTGGACCGCCAGGAGTCGGCGCAGATCGCCGGCGGCAGCGCTGCCATGCAAGCCGCGGTGCTGGAGCTGTACTACGCCGATTACATCCGCCAATGGGACACCTTCCTCGCTGACGTGCACCTGGTGCCGTTGACCAGCCTCGGCCAGGCGTCCCTGGTGACCAACGTACTGGCGGCAAACGATTCACCGCTGCGCGCGTTGCTGCTGGCGGTGGCGAAGGAAACCACCCTGGAAGGCGCATTGACCTCGGCCGCCAGCAAAGACACCGACCAGCGCGTGCGCGACAAAATCGCCGCCGCCACGCAAAAGCTCCAGGCGGCCCTGGGCAACGACGCCCCGGCCCCGGCGACGGATGCCGGCGCAAACCCGGTGGACCAGCACTTCGCCGCGCTCCATCGCCTGGTGGGCAACGGCACCCGCCCGCAACCGGTGGATGAGGCGCTGGCTGCGCTGAAAGACGCCGGCCAGTACTTCGACAGCGCCGATGTCGCCCGCCGCAGCGCCGCGCCGGCACCCACCGGTGAAGTGCTGGAGCGTTTGAAACGTGCCAGCGACACCCAGCCGGCACCGTTGTCGACGTTGCTGCGGGAGGTGCAATCCGGCGGTGCGGCACTGACCCTGGGCAACGAAAAGGCCCGGCTGAATGCCTTGTGGGAAGCCTCCGGGGCACCGTTCTGCCGGGCGGCGATTGCCGATCGTTATCCATTGGTGCGTAGCTCCAGTCGTGATGCCACGGCCGATGACTTCGGCAAATTCTTTGGCCCGGGCGGGCTGATGGATGATTTTTTCAGCAAGAACCTCGCGGCCTATGTCGACATGAGCGGCAGCCAATGGCGCTGGCGCTCCAGCGGCGTGACGCCGTTGAATATCTCCCAGGACGTGCTCAACCAGTTCCAGCGCGGGGCGCGCCTGCGGGACATGTTCTTCGTGGCCGGGGCACGCCAGCCGTCATTGCGCTTTGACCTGAAAACCCTCAGCGCCGACCCGGCGTTGACCAAGGTCACCCTGGACATCGACGGCCAGCCGGTGGTGTACGACGCGGGCAACGTGGCGGACTTCACCAGCATCAGCCTGCCGAGCGGCAAGGCCGGCGGTCTGGTGCGGCTTGAAGCGACCCCCGCGCTGGTCAGCCCGCTGCGAGCCGACGGCCCGTGGGGTTGGCTGCGGATGATGGACAAGGCGGCGGTGAGTGCCCAGGGTGAGTTGCTGCAATTGACGTTCACTGTGGAAGGGCATCGGGTGGTGTATCAACTGCGGGCCAGCAGTGTGATCAACCCGTTCCGGCGTGATGCGCTTGAGGCGTTTCACTGCCCGACGACGTTATAGGGATTGGGCATGGATCAGCAGTTCACGGGGTTTTTCGGCAAGGTTCCCAGCCATGGGGACTTTGTCAGCCGACGTTTGCCAGAGGCTTTTTTGCGGCCTTGGGATACGTGGCTGCAGAACGGTTTGCAGCACAGTCGCGAGCGGCTGGGTGAGCGCTGGCTGGAGGTTTATTTGTGCAGTCCGGTCTGGCGCTTCGCCTTGGCGGCGGGAGTGTGTGGCGATCAGGGCTGGGCGGGTGTCATGTTGCCCAGTGTGGATCGGGTCGGGCGCTATTTTCCATTGACGGTGGCGGTGGCGGTGGCGAGCGAAGACGTACCGCCGTTCGCGCGGCTTGAGCAGGATGCCCAATGGTACGCGCAGGCCGAACGGTTGGCGCTGTCGACCCTGGTTGAGGGGTTTACGATGACTGCGTTTGATTCGGCGCTCAAGGCATTGCCGCCGCCGTCATCCCTTATACGGGTGGAAGAGGGCGCGGCAGGGCATTCGTTGTTCTGGACCGAGGGCTCGCCGTTGCTGGCGCCCTCGACGGTGGACGTTGCTGGCTTGCCTGGCGCCTCGACATTCGTCGATATGCTGGCGGGGCGCAGCCAGGAGTGAGGCTACACCTGGGCCAGCGAGGCGACAGGGCTCTTGGGGAGTGTCGGGGTTTCGAGCGCAGGTGCGGCATTCGAAGCTATCGCAGGCTTCGCGTTGGCCGGGAACTCGGCACGGTCTGCGAATGTTTGCTGAACGGCAGGGACGAAGACCTCGGCACTTTTTGGAACGGATTCGTCCGGGGTGGCCACCGCAGGTTTGCCTTTGGTTGCTGATTTGAGCAGCTTGTCGGCCCCAAAGGCGGCACCGCCGCTGATAGCGCCCAAGCCCACCGCTTTCAGAATCGGCATGGCCAGAGCTTTCAAAATATTCAATAGGGCACCCATGGGTCTTTTCCTCTCATCTGGTTTTTGTCTGGCGGCCTTGATAACCGCTCGTCCCTCTGTGTCAAAAACAACGCCACCGGTTCCAGGCCCTCTTGCGCCGATTCAATTTCCTTGCTAGCTTCTCGCAAAATGTTAACGATAACATTTGCTCTAAAAATAAAAACAAAACAGAGAATCTCGCCATGAAAATGCTTCCGAAAACCCTGTGTTTGTTGGCTTTCAGCATCAATCTCGGTACCGCCGGCCAGGCCTGGGCCGACACCAAACCCGCGCCCATCCGCATCGGTGCGTCCTTCCAGGAAATCAACAACCCTTATTTCGTCACCATGAAAGACGCCTTGCAGGAAGCCGGGGCGACCATCGGTGCGCAGTTGATCATCACCGACGCCCGCCACGACGTGTCCAAGCAGGTCAGCGACGTTGAGGACATGCTGCAAAAGGGCATCGATATCCTGCTGATCAACCCCACCGATTCCGTCGGCGTTCAGTCCGCCGTCAAGTCTGCCCACGCCGCCGGCGTGGTGGTGGTCGCGGTCGACGCCCAGGCCGAAGGCCCGCTGGACTCCTTCGTCGGTTCGAAAAACTTCGACGCCGGCTTCCAGGCCTGCGAATACCTGGCCAAGAATATTGGTGACAAAGGCAATATCGCCATCCTCGACGGCATCGCGGTGGTGCCGATCCTGGAACGCGTGCGCGGTTGCAAAGAGGCCGTGGCCAAGCACCCGGACATCAAGATCGTGAGCATCCAGAACGGCAAGCAGGAACGTGACCAGGCGCTGACCGTCACCGAAAACATGCTGCAGGCCCAGCCCACCCTCAAGGGTATTTTCAGCGTCAACGACAACGGCTCCCTCGGTGCGCTTTCGGCCATCGAAGCCAGCGGCCTGGACGTCAAGCTGGTGAGCGTCGACGGCGCGCCGGAAGCCATCAAGGCGATCCAGAAGCCCGGCAGCAAGTTCATCGCCACCTCCGCGCAATATCCGCGTGACCAGATTCGCCTGGCCCTGGGCATCGCCCTGGCCAAGAAGTGGGGCTCCCAAGTGCCCGCCACGATCCCGGTGGACATCACCCTGATCGACCAGGCCAAGGCCAAGGATTTCAGCTGGTAAACCGCCCAGGCCCCACGCCTGGCGTGGGGCACAGGTCATCCATCTGAATGCGAGGTCGGCGGTATGAGCAGTCTTCTGAAGCTGGAAAATATCTGTAAGCGTTACCCGGGGGTGCAAGCCCTCAAGGCGATCAACCTGGAAGTACAGCGCGGCGAGATTCATGCCTTGCTCGGGGAAAACGGCGCGGGAAAATCGACCCTGATGAAGATCCTTGGCGGGGTCGAGCATCAGGACGAAGGGCAGATCCTGATTGACGGCCAGGCCCGGCAGTTCGCGACCTACCGTGATGCGATTGCCGCCGGTATCGGCATTGTGTTCCAGGAGTTCAGCCTGATTCCCTACCTCACGGCGGTGGAAAATATCTTCCTCGGCCATGAGCTGAGCAACCGCTTTGGCCTGTTGCGCAAGCGCGAAATGGTCGAGACGAGCGAGGCGTTGTTCAAGCGCCTCGGCGTCAGCATTGACCTGCAATGCGCGGTCAAGCACCTGAGCGTGGCCGAGCAGCAGTTCGTCGAGATCGCCAAGGCCCTGGCCCTGGATGCACGGCTGCTGGTGCTCGACGAACCCACCGCCACCCTTACGCCGAGTGAGGCCGAGCTGCTGTTTGAGATCATGCGCGAACTCAAGCGCCAGGGCGTGGCGGTGATTTTTATCTCCCACCACCTGGAGGAAATTTTCCAGGTGTGCGACCGCATCAGCGTGCTGCGCGACGGCGGCAATGTGGGCGTCACTGACGTGGCCGACAGCGATATCGACCGCCTGGTGGAAATGATGGTGGGGCGCCGCCTGGAATGCAGCTTTCCGCCCAAGCCCACCGCCGAACGCGGCCCGCTGTTGCTGGAGGTCAAGGACATCCAGCTGGTGCGCAACGGCCCCCACAACCACTTTGAATTGCACAAGGGCGAGATTCTCGGCTTTGCCGGCCTGGTGGGCTCCGGGCGTACTGAATTGGCCCTGGGCATGATGGGTGCGCTGCCGTCGGTGAGCAAAGACGTGTGGCTGCGGGGTGAAAAAA
Organism: Pseudomonas sp. PAMC 25886; assembly: GCF_000242655.1. Taxonomy (NCBI): domain Bacteria; kingdom Pseudomonadati; phylum Pseudomonadota; class Gammaproteobacteria; order Pseudomonadales; family Pseudomonadaceae; genus Pseudomonas; species Pseudomonas sp. PAMC 25886. The sequence continues at coordinate 16,469 of NZ_AHHC01000072.1, read as the reverse complement.
TCACCCTTGACGACCCGGCCCAGGCCTTGGCCCACGGCATCGGCCTGCTGCCGGAAAGCCGCAAGAGCGAAGGGCTGATCACCGATTTCAGCATTCGCGAAAACATCTCCCTCAACAACCTGCCCAAATACCAGAACGCCAGCGGCCTGATCGACAGGGACAAGGAGTGCGCCAGCGTCGAAGCCCTGATGCGCCAGCTGTCGATCAAGGCGCCCAGCGGCGAGAGCCGGGTGTTCAACCTCAGCGGCGGCAACCAGCAGAAAGTCGTGATTGCCCGCTGGATCAACCATCACTGTGACGTGCTGGTGTTCGACGAACCCACCCGTGGCATCGACGTCGGCGCCAAGGCGCAGATCTACGCACTGATGCGCAGCCTCACCGAACAAGGCTACGCAATCATCATGATTTCCTCGGAGCTGCCGGAAGTCATCGGCATGTGCGACCGCGTCGCCGTGTTCCACAAGGGCGCCATCGTCAAGGTACTGGAAGCGTCTGCCGTCAATCCTCAAGAGGTCATGCGCCATGCAACAGGGGGCTCAAGTGAATACGTCCATTAATGCCGTGGGGCCGAGCCGGCTGCGCCTGAACCTGGCGCGGTTGATTCGCTCGCCGGCGTTTTATCCCTTTGTGGGGCTGCTGGTGGTGACGCTGGTGATGATCTTCGCCAGCGACAATTTCCTCACTGCCAACAACCTGTCGAACATTGCGCGCCAGGTGTCGATCAACGCGATTATCGCGGTGGGCATGACCTGCGTGATTCTCACCGGTGGCATCGATTTGTCGGTGGGGCCGGTGATGGCCTTGTCCGGCACCCTGACCGCCGGCCTGATGGTCGCGGGCTTGCCGCCGGGCCTGGCGATTGGCGCCGGGATGCTGATTGGCGTGGCCTTCGGCATCGGCAACGGGCTGTTCGTTGCCTACCTGCACATGCCGCCGATCATCGTCACCCTCGCGACCATGGGCATCGCCCGCGGGTTCGGCCTGATGTACACCGACGGCTATCCGATTTCCGGCCTGCCGGAATGGTTTGGTTTCTTTGGCCGCGAAAGCCTGTTCGGCATTTCGGTGCCGATCCTGATCATGCTGGTGACGTACCTGGCGGCGTATGTGTTGCTGCAACACACCCGCATCGGCCGCTATATCTACGCGATTGGCGGCAACGAGGAAGCGGTGCGCCTGTCCGGTGTGCGGGCGGCACGCTTCAAGTTGCTGGTGTACGGCATCAGCGGTTTCACCGCCGCGATTGCCGGGCTGGTGCTGACCTCGCGCTTGATGAGTGGCCAGCCGAATGCCGGCGTGTCGTTTGAACTCGACGCGATTGCCGCCGTGGTCCTGGGCGGCGCCTCGATTGCCGGCGGGCGCGGGGTGATTGTCGGCACCTTGCTCGGCGCCATGCTGCTGGGGGTGTTGAACAACGGTTTGAACATGCTCGGGGTCTCGCCCTACGTCCAGAGCGTGATCAAGGGCGGGATCATTTTGCTGGCGATCTTTATCAGCCGTCAGCGCCACAAGTAAACCGGTTATCTCCACGCGGCCATGGCGGCCGCGATGGGTTCTCTCATGCTCAAGAAAGGTCCGCACATCATGGAAAAGCACAACGAAATGCAAGCCGTCGTCTGCCACGGCCCGAAAGACTACCGCCTGGAACGCATCAGCAAACCCCAGGCGCGGGTCAATGAACTGGTGATCCGCATCGCCGCCTGCGGCATCTGCGCCAGCGACTGCAAATGCCACTCGGGCGCCGCGATGTTCTGGGGCGGCGACAACCCGTGGGTCAAGGCACCGGTGGTGCCGGGGCACGAGTTTTTCGGCTACGTGGTGGAAGCCGGCGAGGGCGCCGAAGAGCACTTTGACGTGAAGGTCGGCGACAAGGTGATCGCCGAGCAGATCGTGCCGTGCGGCAAGTGCCGCTTCTGCAAATCCGGCAAGTACTGGATGTGCGAGGTGCACAACATCTTCGGCTTCCAGCGTGAAGTGGCCGAAGGCGGCATGGCCCAGTACATGCGCATCCCCAAGACGGCCATCGTGCACAAGATTCCGGAGTCGGTGTCTCTCGAAGATTCGGCACTGATCGAGCCGATGTCCTGCGCGATTCACACCGTCAACCGGGGTGAGATCCAGCTGGATGACGTGCTGGTGATCGCCGGTGCAGGCACCCTGGGCCTGTGCATGGTGCAGGTGGCGGCGCTGAAGACGCCGAAGAAACTGGTGGTGATCGACATGGTCGATGAGCGCCTGGAACTGGCGAAGAAGTTCGGTGCCGACGTGGTGATCAATCCGTCCCGGGACAACGCCCGCGAGATCATCAATGGCCTGACCGACAACTACGGTTGCGACGTGTACATCGAAACCACCGGCGTGCCGGCGGGCGTCACCCAGGGCCTGGAATTGATCCGCAAGCTCGGGCGGTTTGTCGAGTTCAGCGTGTTTGGCGCCGAGACCAGCGCCGACTGGTCGATCATCGGTGACCGCAAGGAACTCGACGTACGCGGCGCGCACCTCGGGCCGTATTGCTACCCGGTGGCCATCGACCTGTTCGAACGCGGCCTGCTGACGTCCAAGGGCATCGTGACCCATGACTTCGGGCTGGATAACTGGGCCGAGGCCTTTGAGTTGGCCAACTCGACCAAATCGATCAAGGTGCTGCTGAAGCCGGTGGTCTGAGATGAACTACGTGATGGGTGTGGACATCGGCACGCAAAGCACCAAGGCGCTGCTGGTGGACGGTGACGGTACGATCATCGCCCAGCACAGCCAGGGGTATCGCGTGGATACCCCGAAAGTGCGCTGGGCCGAGCAGTGGCCGCAGGTCTGGCTGGACGCGGTGGAGGCGTGTGTTGCCCAATGCATGGCCAAGGCCGGCGTGGCGAAAGAGCAGGTCAAGGCGCTGTGCATCAGTAGCCTGTACGGCGGTTCGGGGATTGCCGTGGATGCGCAGATGACCCCGCTGCACCCGTGCCTGATCTGGATGGACCGGCGTGCGGGCGAACAAGTGGAGTGGGTGCGCGAGCACGTGGACCTGGAGCGGCTGTTCGCGGTCACCGGCAACTCGGTGGACAGCTACTACGGCTTCACCAAGATGCTCTGGCTCAAGCAGCACCAGCCGCAGGTGTGGGCCAATACCCGCTACCTGCTGCCGCCCAACAGCTACATCAACGCGTGCCTGACCGGTGAGGTGGCGGTGGATCACAGCAGCGCCGGCAATATCGGTGGGGTCTACGATGTGGCCCGGCGAGGCTGGTCGGCCGAGATGCTGGCGGCGCTGGATATCCCGCTGGCGATGATGCCGGAGCGCTTGCTGTATTCCGGTGAAGTGGTCGGCGGTTTGCTGGAGGAGTGGGCGCCGCGATTGGGCTTGCAGGCGGGCACGCCGATACTGGCCGGGGGCGTGGATGCGGCCATGGCGACCCTGGCCGCCGGGGTGACCCGGCCGGGCAATCATGTGGCGATGATCGGCACCAGCATGTGCTGGGGTTACCTCAATCAGCAGGTGGATGCGCGGCATGGTCTGGTGAGCATGCCGCATGTCTATAACGGCCATCAGGACCTGTACATCTTCGGCGGTGCGATTACCGCCGGAGCGTCGGTGAGCTGGTTTCGCGAGCAGTTCTGCCAGGCTGAAGAGCAGCAGGCGAAGGCGACGGGCCAGGACAGTTTGTGGCTGCTGGAGCAGAGCGCCGCGAAGATCCCGGCGGGCAGTGAAGGGCTGTTGTTCTTGCCGTATCTCATGGGCGAACGCAGCCCGGTGTGGGATGACCGGGCGAGCGGCAGCTTTGTCGGGCTGAACCTGTATCACAGCCGTATCCACCTGTACCGCGCGGTGCTCGAAGGGGTGAGTTTTGCCCTGCGGCACAATATCGAAGCGGGCACGCGTGGCGCGCATTCCCTTGACCCGCGATTGATTGTGGTGGGCGGGGCGAGCCATTCGGATTTGTGGATGCAGATTATCGCGGACATCACCCATTACCCGGTCTACACCATCGTGCAAGAGGTGGAAGCGGCGTTGGGCGCGGCGTTGTTGGCGGCCCATGCGGTGGGGTTGGTGGATGACCGGGAGATGGAGAAGGGCTGGGTGCAGCTGGAGCTGCGGGCGGAGCCGGAGGCGGGGAATGTCGGGGTGTATGACCGGGCGTTTGCCGAGTATTTGAAAGTGTACCCGGCGTTGAAACCGGTGATGCACAGCCTGCAATTGAATTAAGCGAACACTGATCCAAATGTGGGAGCGGGCTTGCTGTGGTGAGCGGGCTTGCCCCGCGCTGGGCTGCGAAGCAGCCCCATCAATCTGTGGTGAACCCGACGGGGGACAAGCCCCCTCACCACAGCAAGCCCGCTCCCACATGGGATCTCCATCGTTTTAGAGAACGTGAACCATGAACGCTACCTTTGACTTCACCCACCAGCGCATCCTCGTCACCGGCGCCAGCAGCGGCATCGGCCGGGAAATAGCCCTGCAACTGATCGCCAGCGGCGCCCAGGTTTTCGCCCTGGGCCGCGACGCCCAGGCCCTGGCCCAACTCGGCTGCGAAACCCTGTGCCTGGACATCGCCGACAGCGCCGCCCTGGACCTGGCCCTGCAAGGCCTGCCGCCGATGCACGGCCTGGTCAACTGCGCCGGCATCTCTCGCCTGGAACCCGCCGCTGCCATCAGCGCCGAAGCTTTCGACCAAGTGATGAACGTCAACGCCCGCGCTGCCGCCCAGGTCGCCAGCCGAATCGCCGCAGGGATGATTGAAGCAAAGATCGCCGGCAGCATCGTCAACGTCTCCAGCCAGGCCTCACTGGTGGCGCTGGACGATCACCTCGGCTACTGCGCCTCCAAGGCCGCGCTGGACGCCATCACCCGCGTGCAATGCGCCGAGTGGGGGCGTTTCGGGATTCGCGTCAACAGCGTCAACCCCACCGTCACCCTCACGCCCATGGCGCAAATGGCCTGGTCGGCGCCCGCCAAGCGCGATCCGGCCTTGGCGGCGATTCCGCTGGGGCGGTTTGCCGAAACGGCGGAAGTGGCATTACCGGTGCTGTTCCTGTTGAGCGACGCCGCCAGCATGATCAGCGGCGTCAGCCTGCCGATCGATGGGGGCTACACCAGCCGCTAGCCGTTCTCCAGCTTGCCGGCGATCACCACCTTGTCCCGCGGTTTGTGCGGGTCTTCGAGGCGGTCCAGCAGCAGTCGCACCGCGCTGCTGCCGGCCAGCGACGCGTCGTGGGCCACACAGGCAATCGGCACGCCGAAGATATCGGCGAAGGGCAGGCGGTCGATGCCGCAGATGGTCAGGCTGTCGTGGGGAATGTTGTGCATGCGCAACGCGCGCAAGGCGCCGAGGGTGATCAACTGGTTGAAGCCCATGATCGCGTCCGGCGCCGTGTGTTCGGCCAGGTAGTCGAGGGTGTGCAGGTAGGAGGGCATCAGCGTGTAGTCGCCGGCGCACACCTCGACGTGCACTTGCGGGTGATCGGCCAGCACTTCTTTCAGGCCTTTGAGGCGTTCCATGGTGATGCGCGAATGCTCGGGCCCGGTCAGCACCAGCAGGCGCTTGAGGTTCGGGGTTTGCCGCAGCAGGTACTGCGCGGCCTCGATGCCGCTGTGGTAGTTGTCCAGCACCACGCGGCTGAACGGGCTGTCGTGGATCGTGCGGTCGAGCAGCACCACCGGCGTCTTGCCGTTGCCCAGGCGCTCCAGATAATCCGGCTGGTAGCTCGGCTCATCGGAGACCGGCGACAGGATGATCCCCGCCACGCGGTAACCCAACAGGGTGTCGACCGCCTTGCTTTCCAGCTCTTCCAGCTCGTCGGTGTCCACCAGCATGATGGTGTAGCCGTGCTTTTTCGCCTCGCGGGAAATCGCCTTGATCATCTCGCTGTAGAAGGGGTTGTCCACCGAGGCGGTGATCACGCCGATGATCAGGCTTTCGCTGCGCTTGAGCCCGCGGGCAAACGCGTTGGGCACATAGTCCAGCTCCCGCGCCACTTCGAGAATCCGCGCCAGGGTGGCGGGCTTGACCAGGTCAGGCTTGCTCAGCGCCCGGGACACCGTGATGGTGGTCATGTTGACCCGTTTGGCGATGTCGCTGATGGTGACGGACTTTTTCTTGTTCATCGGCAGGGGGAAACCAGGAGAAAACAACCTGAGGCTACCATGGGCACGGCTTCAAATCACCGGATCCCAGCGCTGCGACCAATCCTTTTCCGCCTCCACCACCGCCCGCAGCAAGCCCAGCGCCTGTTGCAAAACCGCCGAATCGCGCTCGCGGGAATACACCAGGTACGTCGGGAAGCTGAACTCCGGTGCCTTGGGCACCCGTTCCATCACGCCGCTGTCCAGGTAGCTCTGCACCACCCGCGTGCGGAAATACCCGGCGCCGCCGTTTTCCAGGATGTACTGCAACGCCAGCGGCCCCAGGTTGAAGCTCAGGGCGGCGCGGGCCTTGTCCGGCAGGGCCGCGTCGTGCTGCTGGCGAAAGCCCTGGCCCCAGTCGATGTACACGTAGGGCTCGGGCCGGGCCGCCAGTTGCACCAGGATCAATTTCTCTTCCAGCACCTGCTCCACCTGCAGCCCCGGCCAGTACTGCGGCTGGAACACCAGCGCGGCATCCAGCACGCCCAGCTCCAGTTGGCGCAACAGGTACTCGCCTTCGCGAATCTCCGTGCGCAGGGCGTAGCCCGGAATGTGCTCGCGCAGGGCCTGGGCCCAACCGAGCATCAACGGGTTGCACAGGCTGACTTCGCCACCGATGTGCAACACGTTGCGGTAGCCGTCGGGCAACGGCAGGTCGCGGCGGGCGGCTTCCCAGGTTTGTACCAGTTGGTTGGCGAAGACCACGAAGGCTTCGCCGTCGGGGGTCAGGCGGGCGCCGGCGCGGTTGCGCACGAACAGCGTGCTGTTGAGCTGGCTTTCGAGATTTTTGACCCGGGCGGTGATTGCCGTCTGGGTGACGTGCAACTTCTCGGCCGCCGCGGCGAGGCTGCCGCAGCGGGTGATTTCGAGGAAGGTGCGTGCCAGTTCGATGTCCATGAAACCCCCGGGAGTGAATGGGGGACATTGTAGAGCGATGCGCGATTGGAATGCGATCAGCGCAGGTGCCTGGCTTTTGTGGTGAGCGGGCTTGCCCCGCGCGGGGCAAGCCCGCTCACCACAGGGTTATTGGTCAGTCTCTGAACATTGCTTGCACTTCAGGTTGGGGTTTTTGGGGCTTGCAGATGCTCGGTCGGGAACGCCTTGGCATACGCCTGGCAAACCCGCAGCACCTGCTCATCCGCAAACCGCGCGCCCACTACATGCAGCCCCACCGGCAACCCGTTCGCCGCCAACCCGCACGGCACCGACGCCGCCGGTTGCTGGGTCAAGTTGAAGGGATAGGTAAACGGCGTCCACTCCATCCATTCCCCAAGGCCCGAACCCAGCGGCACGTTGTGCCCGGCCTCGAACGCGGTGATCGGCATCATCGGCGACACCAGCACATCGTAATGCTCATGGAATACCGCCATACGCGCCACCAAGGCCGCCCGCGCTTCCAGCGCGGCGCTGTAGTCGCTGAGGCTGATCTGTTCGCCCAGTTGCGCAATGCGGAGCAGGCCCGGGTCCATCAGTTGTCGCTGAGCCTCGCTCAACGGTCCGGCCAGGCGCGCAGCACCGGCAAACCACAGGGTATTGAACACCTCCAGCGGATCACTGAACCCCGGGTCAATCTGTTCGACCTGGGCACCCAGCTGCACCAGGCCTTCGACCGCCTGGGCGACAACCCTGGCCACTTGCGGGTCCACCTTTACGTAGCCAAAGTTCGGACTATAGGCCACCCGCAGGCCTTTCAAGTCAGCCCCGGCCTGCAACCACGGCGTGGTCCGGGGCGCGCCGATCAAACCGTCCCGCGCGTCCGGCTGCGCGATGGTTTGCAGCATCAGCACCGAGTCTTCCACGGTGCGGGTCATCGGCCCCAGGTGCGACAGAATCGTCATCGAACTGGCCGGCCATTGCGGCACATAACCGAAGGTCGGCTTGATGCCAAAGGTGCCGGTGAAGGCGCAGGGAATCCGGATCGAGCCACCGGCATCGCTGCCCTGGTGCAGCACCCCCAGGTTCAAGGCCGCGGCCGCACCGGCACCGCCGGACGAGCCGCCCGCCGTCATGCGCGTGTCCCACGGGTTGCGGGTAATCCCATACAGCGGGTTATCGGTGACGCCTTTCCAGCCGAACTCCGGCGTGGTGGTCTTGCCCAGCAGCACCGCGCCGGCCTTGCGCATGAAGGCCGAGAAGGGCGCATCCACGTCCCACCGGCCCTCGGCTGAGGTCGTGCGCGAGCCCTTGTGCGTCGGCATGCCGATGGTCTGCGTCAGGTCCTTGATGGACGACGGTACACCGTCCAGTGCCCCGCACGGCTGGCCCTTGAGCCAGCGCTGCTCCGAATCACGGGCAGCCTTCAAGGCGCCTTCCGGGTCGACGTGGCAGTAGGCGTTGACCGCCGGGTTGTAGCGTTCGATTCGCAGCAGGGCGTCTTCGGTGACTTCCACCGGCGACAGGCGTTTATCCCGGTAGTGCGCCAGCAGTTCAACGGCGGTCAGGTTGGCAATATCCGTCATGCTGCTTTACCTCCTTGTGCCGCGTTGACCATGGCCCGCAGCAGCACTGCGCAGCCCGCCGCCAGGTCATCCGGCGCGGCGTTTTCGATTTCGTTGTGGCTGATGCCGCCTTCGCATGGCACAAAGATCATCCCGGCCGGGCCCAGTTCGGCGACGAAGATCGCGTCGTGCCCGGCGCCGCTGACGATGTCCATGTGGCTCAGGCCCAGGCTGCTTGCGCCGTCGCGCACGGCGTTGACGCAGGCGGGGTTGAAGTCCAGCGGCGGGAAGTCGGCGGTGGGCGTCAGCTCAAAGCTCAGGCCGTGTTGCTCGGCGGTGGCTTCGATCACCTGGCGCACTTCATCGACCATGGCTTGCAGCTTGTCGGCGTGCAGGTGGCGCAAGTCGATGGTCATGTGCACCTGGCCGGGAATCACGTTGCGCGAGCCAGGGTGCAAGCTCAGGCAACCGACGGTGCCGCAGGCGTGGGGTTGTTGCGCGTGAGCGATGCGGTTCACCGCACTGACCACTTGGGCGGCGCCCACCAGGGCGTCCTTGCGCAGGCGCATCGGCGTCGGGCCCGCGTGGGCTTCGACGCCGGTGAGGGTCAGGTCGAACCACTTCTGCCCCAGGCAGCCCATGACCACGCCAATGGTGGTGGCCTGGTCTTCCAGTACCGGGCCTTGTTCGATATGCGCCTCGAAATAGGCCCCGACCGGGTGACCCAGCACGGCGCGTGGTCCGGCGTAGCCGATGCGCTGCAATTCGGCGCCCACCGACACGCCATGCTCGTCCTGCTTGTCGAGGGTTTCCTGCAAGTCGAACTTACCGGCGAACACCCCGGAGCCCATCATGCACGGTGGAAAACGCGAGCCTTCTTCGTTGGTCCACACCACCACTTCGATGGGCGCTTCAGTCTCCATATTCAAATCGTTGAGGGTGCGGATCACTTCCAGGCCAGCCATCACGCCATAGCAGCCGTCGAATTTGCCGCCGGTAGGCTGGGTGTCGATATGGCTGCCGGTCATCACGGGCGCCAGTGCCGGATTGCGCCCGGCGCGGCGGGCAAAGATATTGCCGATGGCGTCGACGCTGACGCTGCACCCGGCGGCCTCGCACCATTGCACAAACAGGTCGCGGGCCTGGCGGTCAAGGTCGGTGAGGGCCAGGCGGCACACACCGCCCTTGGGTGTGGCGCCCAGGCGGGCGAGGTCCATCAGCGATTGCCACAGGCGTTCGCGGTTGATCAGCGGGGCATTGCTCTGGAGCGGTTGCGCAAAACTATTCATCAGCAGTCTCCGGTCAGGCACTCAGGGCCAGGTAACGGTTCTTGATCGTCGGGTCGGCGCGAAAGGCTTCGGCACTGCCTTCGTACACCACACGGCCCTGTTCGAGGACGTAATGGCGGTCGGCGAGCTTGTCGCAGACCATCAGGTTCTGTTCCACCAGCAGCACCGGCAGGCCGTCTTCCTTGACCTTGCGCAGGATCTTCACCAACTCGTCGACGATCACCGGCGCGAGGCCTTCGGTGGGTTCGTCGAGGATCAGCAGCTTGGGATCGTTGAGCAGTGCACGGGCGATGGCGAGCATCTGTTGCTCACCGCCAGACAGCGCATGGCCGGCGTTTTTGCGGCGTTCCTTGAGGCGCGGGAACATGCCGTACACGTCTTCCATCTGCCAGCGGCTGGTCTTGCGCACCGCGATGCGCAGGTTCTCCTCAACCGTGAGCAGGCGGAAGATCCCGCGGTTCTCCGGCACCAGCGCCAGGCCCTGACGGGCGATTTCGAAGATTTTCTGCCCCACCAGCGGCTGGCCATTGAAGTGAATCTGGCCCTGGCGCGGGCAGATGATCCCGAGGATGCTGCGCAAGGTGGTGGTCTTGCCGGCGCCGTTGCGCCCCAGCAGGGTCACCAGTTCGCCGGGGTTGACGGTCAGGGACACGCCTTCAAGAACGTGGCTCTTGTCGTAGTAGGAATGGATATTGTCGACGGTCAGCATCAGGCAGCTTCTCCCAAATAGGCGGTGCGCACGCGCTCGTCGGCGCGCACGAATTCCGGTGTGCCTTCCACCAGGATCTGGCCGTGGCTCATCACGGTGATGCGTTGGCTGATGGACATGACGATGCTCATGTTGTGCTCGATCAGCAGCACGGTGTGGTCGCGGCCGAGGTCGCTGATCAGTTGGGTCATGATCGGAATGTCGTCGATGCCCATGCCCGAGGTGGGCTCGTCGAGCATCAGCAGCTTGGGTTTGGAGCAGATCGACATACCGACCTCCAGCACCCGCTGCTGGCCGTGGGACAACTCGCCAGCCAGGGTGTCGGCGCGGGCGGTGAGTTGCAGGCGTTCCAGCACCTGGTCGGCCATCTCCAGGTGCTCGCGCTTGCTGTCGACCCGGCGCCAGAAGTTCAGGGCGCGGGCGCCGTCGCGGCCCTGGGCGGCGAGGCGCAGGTTCTCGCGCACGCTGAGGTTCTGGAACAGGCTGGTGAGTTGGAACGAACGGGCCATGCCCAGGCCGACGCGGCCGTGGGCCGGTTTGCGCATCAGGTTCTTGCCGTCGAAATGAATCGCCCCGGCGGTGGCCTGGCGTTCGCCGGTCAGGCAGTGGAACAGGCTCGTCTTACCGGCGCCGTTGGGGCCGATGATGGTGTGGATGGTACCGGCTTGCACCTTGAGGTTGACGCCGTTCACCGCGTGGAACGCACCGTAGGCCAGTTCCAGATTCTTGGTTTCCAACAGGATGCTCATGACAGCTTCTCCTTGGTCACAACGTCGGCCTTGCGGCTGCCACGCACACGTTCGAACAGCGCAGACAAACCACCCCACAAACCACCGCGCATGAAGATCACCACCAGGATCAGAATCACCCCCAGCAGCATCAGCCAGCGCGGCCACAGGTCGGAGAGGAAGTCCCCCAGCAGCACGATGGAACCGGCGCCCAGCAAGGAGCCGAACAGTGAGCCGGTACCGCCGACGATGGTCATGATCAGGATGTTTTCGGACATCGCCAGGTCGATGTTCGACAGCGGCACAAAGTGCAGCAGCATTGCGTACAGCGCCCCGGCGATCCCGGTGACGGCGCCGGACAACACGAACACCAGGATCTTGAAGTGGCGGGTGTCGTAGCCGATGGCCGAAGCGCGGGTTTCGTTTTCGCGGATCGCCATCAGCGTGCTGCCGAACGGCGAGGCGATCACCCGGCGCGCCCCGATGAAGATCAGCAGGAACAGCACTGCGACAAAGCCGTAGAACGCGCGTGCATCGGTGAGAGACAACAGCACCGTGTCACCGATACGGATTTCCGGACGTGGCACGCTGAGCAAGCCGTTGTCGCCGCCGGTCCAGTCGCTCAGGGTATAGGCGACGAAGTAGGCCATCTGGCTGAAGGCCAGGGTCAGCATCACGAAGTAAATGCCGGTGCGGCGGATCGCCAGGGCACCCACCAGAAACGCCAGGAAACCACCGGCGACGGCGGCGCCCAACAGTGCGCTGAACAGGCCGAGCTGCAGGTGAATCATCAACAACGCCGCGCAATAGGCGCCGGCCCCGAAGAAGATGCCTTGGCCGAACGACAACAGCCCGGTGTAACCCAGCAACAGGTTGCAGGCGAGGGCGGCCATGGCAAATATCAGAATCTCGGTGGCCAGGGTCGCCGAGGGTAAAATCAACGGTAGGCCGATCAATACCGCCAGCACCAACAGCAGCATGTAGCGCGACTGGGTCTTGGCGAACGGCAGGGGATTTTTCTCGCTCATGTCAGGCTCTCCCGAACAGGCCGTAAGGACGCACCAGGATCACCACGGCCATCGCGCCGTAGATCATCAGGCTCGCGCCCTGGGGCCAGAGTGTGGTCATCAGGCTTTGCACCACGCCGACCAGCAGGCCGCCGACCAGTGCACCGCTGAAGGAACCCATGCCGCCGATCACCACCACCACGAAGGCCACGCCGAGGATTTCCGGGCCGACAAAGGGCTGGGCACCGCGCAACGGGGCGAACAGCACACCGGCGACGCCGGCCAGGGCCACGCCGAGGGCGAAGGTCATGGAGAACAGGCGAAAGATGTTGGTGCCCAGCAGGGACACGGTTTCGGTGCTTTCACTGCCGGCCCGCACCAGGGCACCGAAGCGCGTGCGTTCCAGCAGCAGCCACAGGCCAAGGCCGACGAGGCCGGAGAACACGATCAGGAACAGGCGATAGTAGGGATAGACGAAATCGCCCACCACCAGCACCCCGCGCAGCAACTCCGGCACCGCGACGCTTTTGCCCACCGGGCCCCAGATCATCACGCTGGCTTCCTGGATGATCAGGGCTATCCCCAGGGTCACCAGAATCTGGAACATGTGCGGCAAGTGATAAATCCGCTGGATCAATAATCGCTCGATCACCCAGGCCAGCGCGGCCACCACCAGCGGTGCGATCAGCAGCGCCAGCCAGAAGCTGCCGGTGAGACTGACGGCGGTGTAGCAGATGTAGGCGCCCAGTAAAAAGAACGCACCGTGGGCGAAATTGACGAAGTTCAGCAGGCCGAAAATGATCGTCAAGCCGACCGCGATCAGGAAGTAAATCATCCCAAGGCCCAGGCCGTTGAGAATCTGGAACAGGTAAAGATTGAGCATGCAGGAACCCTCGGCAGGCGGCCGCGTGAGCGGCCCTGCGCTGTGTCACCAGTAGATTTTCAGCAGATCAGCCGAGCACGCAGCCCGTGGCTTCCACCGGCGGGAACGACTGGCCGGCGCTGAGCACCTTGGCCAGGTCGTCCTTGTCGGCCATGTCGCCTGCCGCCTTGCCCACCAGCAGGTAGTAATCCTTGATCACCTGATGGTCGCCGGCGCGGATCGATTCCTTGCCGGTGGGGCCTTCGTAGCTCAGGCCCTGCATGGCCTTGGCCACGGTCGGCCCGTCGAAACTGCCGGTGGAGATGATGGTTTCCAGCATGACCTTGGTGCTGATGTAGTCCGCGGCCAGCGGGTAGGTCGGGTTGATGCCGTACTTGGCCTTGGTCAGTTTCACCAGGTCTCGGTTGAGCGGGGTGTCGACCTGATGCCAGTACTGCGCGCCGAGGTACACGCCTTCCAGTACGTCGCTGCCCAGCTCCTGGAACTGGTCGAGGCCGGCGGACCATACCAGCAGCACTTTCATGCGTTCCTTGATACCGAAGTTCACCGCCTGGCGCAGGGTGTTGGACGACTGGCTGCCGAAGTTCAGCAGCACCAGTACGTCGGGTTTGGCGGCGATGGCATTGGTCAGGTAGCCGGAGAATTCCTGTTCCTGCAGCGAGTGGTAGCTGTTGCCGGCGTGTTCCAGGCCATGTTCGGCCAGGACCGATTTGGCACCTTCGAGCAGGGCTTCGCCGAACACATATTGTGGGGTGATGGTGTACCAGCGCTTGGCGTCCGGCAGCAGCTTGATCAGCGGCACGAGGGTTTCGCGGATCGCGCCATAGGTGGGGACTGACCAGCGGAAGGTGGCGCTGTTGCAGTCCTTGCCGGTGACCTCGTCGGCGCCCACCGGGGTCATGAACACGCCGCCGGCCTTGCTCACCTCCTTGGCGACGGCGAGTGCCGAAGACGACAGGGTGCAGCCCTGGAAGAAGCGTGCACCGTCCTGCTGGATCGCTTCCTGGACCTTGCGCACGGCCTTGCCGGCGTTGCCTTCGGTGTCGATCACCTTGTAGTTCAGCGGGCGACCGAGCAACTCGGGGTGTTGTTCTACCGCGAGGCGTGAACCCATGTCGGCAAATTTGCCATAACTGGCAAAGGCGCCAGACATGGACTTGAGGCCGTAAAAGGTAAAGGGCTCGGCGGCGAATGCCGAGCGCACACCCAGCGGGAGGCTGAGAGCGGCTGCGGCGGTGAGACTGGCTTTCAACAACGTACGACGCTGCATGGGGTGACTCCCTGGATTAGTTATTGGCAGGAGTGGCAATGGCGATACGGTGGAGCACGGCCTGTGGGCAGGCCTTTTATTTGGTTTTTTGGGGGGTGTCAGTGGTTGTGGTCGAACTCCAGCAGAAAGTGCGGGCTGACTTCGCCTTCCAGTGCGGTCATGTGGTGTTCGGCGTCGCACATGTGTTCGTGCATCAGGCTGCGTACGGTGGCTTCATCTTCGGCCCGGAAGGCGATCAGCAGTTGCTTGTGGTAGTCGAGGTTGGCGGCGTCGAATTGCTTGCGCTTGGGCTTGTAGGCTTTTTTCAGCACCACCAGGTCGCGCAATAAGTCGTTGAGGAACTGCGCCATGAAGCTCAGCAGCGGGTTGGGGCAGGCCTTGGCCAGCAGGTTGTGGAATTCCAGTTCGGCGATGCGTTGTTCGCGTTGGCCGGCTTCGCTGTCTTCGGGTGCGCTGCAAAAATCGACATTGTCCTGGAGGGCGCGGTAGTCGTCTTCGCTCAGGCGGCCCAGCACGGAGACGGCGAGTTCGACTTCGATGACTTTGCGCAGTTGGTAGACCTGTTCGCCGTCCAGGTGCTGGAAGTGCAGGTAGTTGCGCAGGGCGCGGCTGGCGGGTTCGGTGCCGGCCTGGTTGAGGTAGGCCCCGCCGCTGGGGCCGGTGCGGGTGTTGACCAGGCCTTCGACTTCCAGCGCCTTGAGGGCTTCGCGGGCGGAGCCTTTGGAGCACTGGAAGCTTTCCATCAACTCGCGTTCGGTGGGCAAGCGGTCGCCGGGCTTCAGGGCATCGGTGACGATGGAGCGCTTGACCGACTCGACGATCACGTCGGAGAGCTTCTGGCGTTTGCGGCGCAACGGGCGGCTTAGCATGGTGGTTGATTGATCCTATTAATGCGGATTAATAGTACTTAATAGGGGTTTGGGGTGGGGCGTCAACGGAGGGGGTCGCTTTTGGTTTGGATGGGTCGTAAATGGGGTGGGTGTGTATATCCGTTGCTGCGGTCAGGGCGGCTTATGGTTCCGCTCTTACAGCGGCTCACTTTTGAACAGCGCAAAAGTAAGCAAAACGCTCTTGCCCCACCACTCGGCACCTCGCTCAGGCTCGGTGTGCCCTCACTCCGGCTTTGGACCGTGGGCCGCCGCGATGGGCCATCCTTGGCCCAGCGCGGCTAACCCGGCGTCCTGCCGGGTTACCCACGCTCCAAAGCCTGCGTTCGGCCAGCGTGGTTTAACGGGGCGCCTAAGATCAAGATCAAAAGCAGATCAAGAACACAGCGGCCTACAGGCCGGCTTGAGTGGTGTGAAGCAAAGGCAAGATCAAAATCTACAGCCAGAGCGGGCACGGTCAAATGTGGGAGCTGGCTTGTCGGATCGCCGCATCGCTGCGATGGCATCAACTGGGTGTACCTGAAAAACCGAGTTGTCTGCATCGCAGGCAAGCCAGCTCCCACAGAAAAGCAGAGCCGCAGCAGTTTCAGATTTGGCTTTCGCTTTTGATTTGGCTTCTACCACTCAAGCCGGCCTGTAGGCCGCTGTGCTCTTGCTTTTGATCTTGATCTGGCTCTGACTGCCCCAATAAGCCCGAGGCCGAACGCAGGTGGTGCGGAGCGGGTAAACCGGCAGGACGCCGGTTTAGCCGCGCTGGGCCAAGGATGGCCCATCGCGGCGGCCCGCGGAGCATCGCCGGAGTGAGGGAACACCGAGCCTAGGCGAGGTGCCGACAGGCGGGGCAGAGCCCTTTGGTTACTTTGGGGCTTTTCCAAAGTGACCCGCTGTAAGAGCGGAACCCTAAGCCGCCGTTACCTAAATAACGGATATACCCCAAAAACTACCGCACCGCTTCAAACAACCCAGTAGCCCCCATCCCCCCCCCAACGCACATCGTGACAATCCCGTGACGCAAATTCCGCCGCTGCAACTCACGCACCAAATGCCCCACCTGCCGCGAGCCCGTCATCCCAAACGGGTGCCCGATGGAAATCGACCCGCCATTAACGTTGTACTTGGCATTATCAATTTCCAGCCGATTAC
>NZ_AHHC01000073.1:0-33248 GCF_000242655.1 Pseudomonas sp. PAMC 25886 | reverse complement strand
TCCTATCCCCTGTGTGCCTTGGCAGTCTCAGTCTTAGGCGCCCCGTTAAACCACGCTGGCCGAACGCAGGTAGTACGGAGCGGGTAAACCGGCAGGACGCCGGTTTAGCCGCGACGGGGCAGGGACGCCCCGTCGCGGCGGCCCGCGGAGTAGTACCGGAGAGAGGGCACACCGAGCCTTAGCGAGGTGCCGAGTGGTGGGGCAAGAGCCTTTTGGTTACTTTTGGGCTCCTTTCAAAAGTGACCCGCTGTAAGAGCGGAACCCATAGCAGCCGTTACCTAAATAACGGATATCCCCCCAATCCGCGCCCGCGCCCGCAGCGCCTGCTCAGGCAACCCCAAAGCCTCATACACCCCCACCAAAGCCCGATTCGTCGGCACATCCAGCCCGTCATACCGCCGGCGCAATTCCAGCGTTTGCTGCGCCCCGAGCCAATCCCCAACCCGCAACCGCGCATCCAGCTCCACCTGCGCAAACAAATCCCGCTGGGCATGAC
Source organism: Pseudomonas sp. PAMC 25886 (assembly GCF_000242655.1). Taxonomy (NCBI): domain Bacteria; kingdom Pseudomonadati; phylum Pseudomonadota; class Gammaproteobacteria; order Pseudomonadales; family Pseudomonadaceae; genus Pseudomonas; species Pseudomonas sp. PAMC 25886. The sequence goes on along the minus strand of NZ_AHHC01000073.1, from coordinate 32,752 downwards.
TCCCGCCAATCTCGTTCAAGCGCGGCAGCGCAATCCCCAACTGCTCCAGCGCCCGCTGAGCATCCCCCCGCGCATGGGCCAACAACCCCTCAGCCAGCGGCAACGTCACTTCCCCCCACACCGGCCGCCCATCAAGGCTGTGCCGCCGCAACGCCGCCAGCAACTGATCCGCCTCTGGCTTGCCGGCCCGGGCCAGCCCATACAGATACTGCACACTCAAAAACGGCTGCACCGCATCCCCGACCCGACGCTGCAGGTAAGGCGCCAACGCCTGCCAGCGCTCACCCACATCAATCCCGGCCAACTCCAGCCGCGCCAGCAACGACACCGCGCCCACCTGGTCCTGGGAGTACTCCGGCAAGATCCCCCACACATGCCGGTCATAAATCTCCAACACCCGCTGGTCCTTGCCACGCGCCAGATAAAACAACGCCAGGTGCCACCAATTGTGGGTGTACATAAACGAGTTCAACCCGTCCCAGTGGTGTTTCACCTCCTCCAGAAACCCGATGCCTTCCTCGATGCGCCCCTGGGTCAGCATCACATGGGCCAGCGCGTGATGAGCCCACGGCTCGGACGCCTGCAACCGCAAGGCCTCCCGTGCGCTGGCTTCGGCTTCTTCCAGCAAATGACACTGCTCATAAGCAAACGCCAGCAACCCGTGACTGTGGGCGATGTCCGGCGCACCCGCCGTGGCCTTCAACCCGATCCGCAGCAGCGCCGGCCAATTGCCCCGGTTGAATTCCAGGTACTGGTTGAGCTTGGCCGCAAACAAGTCCCGGGGGTAAAGGTCCAGCAGGTGTTCACTGAGGCGTAGCACCTCGTCCAACTCATCGTTGATCCAGGCCTGCAACAGCTTCAGATACAGCTGCGCCCGGGAATGCCGAGCATTCACCGCCGCCGCCCGCTGGCGGTATTTCTCGGCCAGCGCAGGGCCTTCGGGCGACTCGATAAACATCAGCAGCAAACCGGCAAACCCGTTGGCCAGGGCTGAATCGGGGTCGGCATCGGCCGCTGCCAGAATGCCCTCGGCGCGGGGCTGATAGCCGAGGAAGCCGCCGATGAAATCATCCAGGCCCTGGCGGGTGGCGGGGTTGAGGGTGTCGATGGGGTTGCCCAGGTAATCCAGTGACATGCGCTTCAAACTCAGTGGTTCAGATGACGTAACAAGGGCAAACCTTGTGCCAGCCGGCATAGCCTCGTGTTTGCTGCAAATGGGCCACAAGCCGCTGTTGCTTTTTCCACACTCGCCCCGGCCACTGTGGTTTTTTCATCACTGCCATGGCCCATGACGCCCGCAAACGCGGCCCGTCGTGCCATGGCACAGCCCTTGCTAAATCCCTGACAAAACCTTAGTCAAGGAGTCTCCATGCGCCCTTTATCTTTTCGCCGCGTCCTCTCATACCTGGGACTTGGCGCCGTGCTGCTGGCCGGCACCGCTCAGGCGCAACCCCATGACGGCGGCGTGCTGAACCTGGTGGCCCAACCCGAACCGCCGTCGCTGATGCACGGTGTGGTCAGCCACGTGTCCACCCAGTACGTCAGCGGCAAGATCCTCCAGGGCCTGCTGACCTTTGACACTGACCTTAAGCCCAAGCCGGTATTGGCCAAGGCCTGGACTGTTTCCCCGGATGGCCTGACCTACACCTTCGATTTGCAGGACAACGTGCGCTGGCATGACGGCCATGCCTTCACCGCCGATGACGTGGTGTTCAGCTTCCAGACCTTCTACCCCGAAGTGGACAAGCGCCTGGGCGGGGTCTTCACCGAGTACGTCGACAGCATCACCGCCAAGGGCCCGCTGCAAGTGGTCTTCCAGCTCAAGAAACCCTTTGCGCCGCTGCTCTCGGCCCTGGGCAGCGGGCTACGGCCTGTGGTGCCCAAGCACCTCTACGAGAACACCGATTTTCGCAACAACCCCTACAACCTCAAGCCCGTCGGCACTGGCCCGTTCGTGTTTGTGGAATGGAAGCGCGGCGCCTATATCAAGCTGGCCAAGAATCCCGACTACTGGAAAAAGGGCCTGCCCCACCTGGACGGCATCATCTTCCACGTGATCCCGGACGGCTCGTCCCGTGCGGCCGCCTTCGAGCGCAACGACGTGCAAGTGCTGCGCAGCGGTGATGCCGATTATTCCGACCTCAAGCGCCTGACCGCCTTGCCGGACGTGCAGTCCTCGGAAAAAGGCTGGGAGCTGTACTCCGGCCTGGCCTTCCTGCAGATCAACACGCGCAAGCCGCCGCTGAACAACCCCAAGGTGCGCCAGGCAATTCTGTACGCACTGAACCGCCAGTTCATCGTCGACAACATCTTCTTCGGCTCGGGCAAGGTCGCCCCCGGCCAGTTCGTGTCCACTTCGCCGTACCACGACCCGCAATTGCCGCAGTACACCTATGACGTGAAAAAGGCCAAGGCGCTGATTGCCGAGTCCGGCGTGGACGTGGGCGCGGTTCGGATTCGCCTGCTGAACGGCGAGAAGGGCGGCGCCTGGGAGCGCCTGGCCGAGTACACCAAGCAAGCCCTGCAACCCCTGGGCTTCAAGGTGCAAGTGGTGACGTCTGATGCGGCCACCTGGTTCCAGCGCGTCAGCGACTGGGATTTCGACCTGACCTACAACTTCATCTTCCAGATCGGCGACCCGTACCTGACCAACGCCTACCTGTACCGCTCCGACTACATCCTCAAGACTTCGCCGTTTGCCAACGTCAGCGGCTACAACAGCCCCGAGGCCGATGCGCTATGGACCAAGGTCGCCAACACCCCGGAAGGTCCGGAGCGTACCCAGCTCTATAGCCAGCTGGAGAACGTGCTGAACACCGACCTGCCGATCGCGCCGATCTTCGAAATGCGCTACCCGACCCTGTTCCACAAAGAGGTGAAGAACCTGCTGCAGACCGCCACCAGCCTTAACGAAGACTACGAAAGCGTCTACCTCGACGCACCTGCGCCATGAACGGGCTGCTGTATGTCAGCGGCCGCCTGCTCAAGGCGCTGTTGATGATTGTGGCGGTGCTGGTGCTGGGCTTTCTGCTGATCCGCCTGGCGCCGGGTGACCCGGCGCTGCTGTTGGCCGGCGAGGCGGGGGTGGACGATATGCAGTTCATCGAACACCTGCGCCAGACCATGGGCCTGGACAAGCCATTGCTCCAGCAGTTGCTGATCTACCTGGGCAACATCGCCCATCTGGACCTGGGCTATTCCTATCGCAACCAGACCTCGGTGTGGTCGCTGATTGCCGAGCGTTTGCCGGCGACCTTGGCCCTGATGGGGTCGGCATTCTTGCTGTCGTCGGTGCTCGGCGTCACCCTCGGCACCTTGGCCGCGCGGGCCCGGCAGAAGCGTCACTGGCTGGACGGTGTGATCTCCCACGGCGCGTTGCTGCTGTATGCGATGCCGCCGTTCTGGCTGGCGATGCTGTTGATCCTGCTGTTCTCCGTCAGCCTGGATTGGCTGCCGGCGTTCGGCATGGAAACGGTGGCGCAGGACTTCTCCCTGGTGGACCGGCTCAAGCACCTGCTGCTGCCGTGCGTGTCGTTGAGCGTGCTGTTTCTCGCCTTGTACATCCACCTGACCCGCGCCGCCGTGCTCGACGCGCTCGGCCAGGAATACGTGCGCACCGCCCATGCCAAGGGCCTGCACCCACGGCGGATTCTCTACGTGCATGTATTGCGCAATGCGCTGTTGCCGGTGGTGACTTTTGCCGGTTTGCAATTGGGCCAACTGGCCAGCGGCGCGTTGCTGGTGGAGGTGGTGTATTCCTGGCCGGGGATTGGCCGCTTGATGTACGACTCCTTGGCCCAGCGTGACTACGGCGTATTGATGGGCGGTTTTCTGGTGATCTCGATCCTGGTGGTGGGTTTTAACGTGTTGACCGATGTGATCTGTCGTTTTCTCGACCCGCGTATCGGTGCAGGAGTGCAAGGCTGATGCTGGTTCTTCGACGTTTTGTACGCCAGTCGTCGGCGCTGATTGGTGCGCTGTTTTTGCTGTTGCTGACGGTGTTGGCGATCGCTGCACCCTGGCTTACCAGCAGCTCGCCGTGGGAGATGAACAGCCAGCCGATGCTCACGCCATTCCACGACGCTGCCCATTGGCTGGGCAGTGACCTGCTCGGTCGCGACCTCGCCAGTGGCCTGCTGTACGGCGCGCGAGTGTCCCTGGCGGTGGGTGCCCTGGCCAGCCTGGCTACCCTGGTGGTCGGCCTGCTGGTGGGCGCCGTTGCCGGTTATTTTGGTGGTTGGGTCGACGGCGTGCTGATGCGCGTTGCCGAGTTCTTCCAGATCATTCCGCAACTGGTACTGGCGGTGATTCTGGTGGCGATTCTTGAGCCGTCCTTGTTCTCCATTGTGCTGGCAATCGCCCTGGTGGCCTGGCCCGCAGTGGCGCGTTTGGTCCGCAGTGAGTTCCTGACCCTGCGCCAGCGCGAATTCGTGCAGGCCGCGCGGGTGCTGGGCCAGTCACCGCTGGGGATCATCGCCCAGCAGATTTTGCCCAACGCCCTGGCACCGTTGTTGGTGACCATGACGTTTGTCATGGCCACGGCGATCCTCACCGAAGCGGCCCTGGCGTTTCTTGGCTTGAGCGACCCGGAAGCCATGAGCTGGGGTTACATGATCAATGCCTCCCGTGGCTTGCTGCGGGATGCCTGGTGGATGAGTTTCCTGCCGGGGCTGGCGATTGTGCTGTGTGTGCTGGCGGTCAATCGGGTGGGCGAAGGCTTGCGTGTGGCGTTTGAGCCTGGGAGGTCGCTATGACGTTATTGAGTGTTGAGCATTTGCGTATCGCCTTGCCGGCCGGTGCAGACCGCAGCCATGCGCTGTATGACCTGTCGCTGCAACTGAACCGTGGCGAATGCCTGTGTGTGGTGGGTGAGTCCGGCTCGGGCAAGTCGATGCTGGCCAAGGCTTTGTTGCGCCAGTTGCCGGCCCCGCTGACGGTGGAAAGCGGGCGCCTGGTGTTCCGGGATGAAGACCTGGCTGAACGCAGTGAAGAGGCGATGCGCCAACTGCGCGGGCGGGATATCAGCATGGTGTTCCAGGAGCCCATGAGTGCCCTCAACCCACTGTTGCGGGTGGGCGAACAGATCGATGAAACCCTGCGCGCCCATGGCGTGGCAGCGGCACGCGTGCGGCGTCAGCGGGTGGTGGATTTGCTCGGCTATGTCGGCTTGCCCGACCCTGAGCGGCTGCGCCTGGCGTATCCGTTTGAACTGTCTGGCGGGCAGCGTCAGCGGGTGGTGATCGCCATGGCCCTGGCGTTTGATCCGGCATTGTTGATTGCCGATGAGCCCACCTCGGCGCTGGACGTGACCACTCAGGCGCAAATCCTCGACCTGCTGCGCAAGATCCAGCAGGACAAGGGCATGGCGCTGTTGTTTATCACCCACGACTTTGCCGTGGTCGAAGCGATTGCCGACCGGGTGCTGGTACTGGAAAAAGGCCGGGTGGTGGAGCAGGGCACGGCGCCGGCGGTATTGCGTGTGCCCCGGGAAAACTACACCCGGCAATTGTTGGCGGCGGTGTCGGCGCAACCGCTGGTGCCGCGTGTGCCGGTCGCCGGTCCGGTGGTGTTGAAGGCCGAGGCATTGGGCAAGGTTTTCAGCAGTCGTAGCGGTTGGTGGGGGCGGCGAACCACCCAGGCGCTGGACGCGGTTCAGCTGCAATTGCGTGAAGGCGAGACGTTGGGGATTGTGGGGGAGTCGGGCTCGGGCAAGTCGACCCTGGGCCGGTGCCTGGTGCGTTTGTTGCGCGCCGACAGCGGGCGGATCGAGTGGTTGGGGCGCGAGGTGGCGGGGCTGCCTGAAGGGCGGCTGCGGCCATTGCGCCGTGAGGTGCAGATGATTTTCCAGGACCCGTTTGCGTCGCTCAATCCGCGGCAGACGGTGGGGCAGATCGTTATGACCGGGCCTTTGGTGCAAGGGGTTTCCCGGGTTGATGCTGAACGGCGAGCGCGTGAGTTACTGGAATTAGTGGGGTTGCCGGCAGCGGCGTTTGAGCGGTTTCCCCATGAGTTTTCGGGGGGGCAGCGCCAGCGGATCGGAATTGCCCGGGCGTTGGCGGTGGAGCCCAAGGTGTTGATTGCTGACGAGTGTGTGTCGGCGCTGGATGCGCTGGTTCAGGTGCAGATTCTGGAGTTGCTGGAGTCGCTGCAGCGGCGGTTGAAGTTGAGCATTGTGTTTATTACCCATGATTTGCGGGTGGCTGCGCGGTTGTGTGATCGGATTGCGGTGATGCACCGGGGGAGGGTGGTGGAGCAGGGGGAGACGGGGGCGCTGTTTGCGGATGCGCGGCATCCGTATACGCGGGAGTTGTTGATGGCTGAGGCGATCTGATTCGTGGAAGCTTTTGGGGTACATATCCGTTATTTAGGTAACGGCCGCTTATGGTTTCGCTCTTACAGCGACTCACTTTGGAAAAGCCCCAAAGTAAGCAAAGGGCTCTGCCCCGCCTGTCGGCACCTCGCCCAGGCTCGGTGTTCCCTCACTCCGGCATTGCTCCGCGGGCCGCCGCGACGGGGCGTCCCTGCCCCGTCGCGGCTAAACCGGCGTCCTGCCGGTTTACCCGCTCCTCAATCCCTGCGTTCGGCCTCGGGCTGAGTGGGGCAGTCAGAGCCAGATCAAGATCAAAAGCAAGAGCACAGCGGCCTACAGGCCGGCTTGAGTGGTAGAAGCCAGATCAAAAGCCAAAGCGAAAACCAAATCTGAAACTGATGCAGCTCTGCTTTTCTGTGGGAGCTGGCTTGCCTGCGATGCAGACACCTCGGTTTTTCAGGTACACCCAGTTGATGCCATCGCAGCGATGCGGCGACCCGACAAGCCAGCTCCCACATTTGGACCGTGCCCGCTTTTGATTTTTGTTTTTGCCTTTGCTTCACACCACTCAAGCCGGCCTGTAGGCCGCTGTGCTGTTGATCTGCTTTTGATCTTGATCTTAGGCGCCCCGTTAAACCACGCTGGCCGAACGCAGGTAGTACGGAGCGGGTAAACCGGCAGGACGCCGGTTTAGCCGCGACGGGGCAGGGACGCCCCGTCGCGGCGGCCCGCGTAGTAATGCCGGAGTGAGGGCACACCGAGCCTGAGCGAGGTGCCGAGTGGTGGGGCAAGAGCGTTTTGCTTACTTTTGCGCTGTTCAAAAGTGAGCCGCTGTAAGAGCGGAACCCATAGCGGCCATAACCGAAGAAACGGATATGCCCCCAATCCAAGCCACCGAGGAATCATAAACCCCATGACCACCACGTTCGATGACCTGCCACTGATCCGTGGCCAACAACTGGAAATCCGCCCCAACCGCCGCCTGAGTCTCACCCATCACGTAGGCACCACCCAACCCGACACGGTGGTGTTCTTCTGCCACGGCGCCGGCGGCAACAAGGACCAATGGCGCCATCAATGGCAAGCCCTGAAAACAGAAGGCTACAGCCTGGTCGCCTGGGACCTGCTAGGCCACGGCACCAGCGCAAAACCCCGCAACCCCGAGGCCTACGCCTGGCCCGAGCTGGTCGCCGACTACCTGGAAATCCTCAAACGCTACGGCGGCTCCCGCAACCTGATCATCGCCCACTCCTTCGGCACCGGCCTGACCCTCAGCACCTTGCTGGCCAAACCCGCGATCCCCATCGAGTCCGCATTATTGCTGGGCGCCCAACTGAACCGCCCCGGCAGAAGCGGCGGCCTGATGCGCCTGCCCGCCTGGATCCTGGAATGGCTGCGCCCACTGCTGGCCAAAGGTTTCCGCCAGGCCGCATGGAACGCCACCGCCGACCCCGCCCTGGTCGCCTACGAAGAAAAGCTCACCGAACGCAACCCGCTCTACATGTTCAAGGCCCTGATGAAAAATGCCCAATGGCCAGACGCCAACGCACTGCTCACCCTGACTTTGCCGGTGAGCGTACAGGCCGGTGACAGTGACGGCCTGACCCCGGCCAGCGGCGGTGAAGCATTGGCCCGGCATCTACCCAATGCCACGTTCCAGTTGCTGCCCGACTGCGGCCACCAACTGATGCTGGAAAAGCCCGACGACGTGCTGGCCGCGTTTCACCGATTAAACGCCAAAACCCCGATCACGGCGCTGTCGGAATAAACGCCACGCTGCCACCGTCACGCTTGTGGAACAACCGCTCGCCATTGTCCGGCTGGGTACTGATCACCTGATGATCGCTGCCCAGGTAGGCCACCGGTGCCGGAGTGTCCTTGGTGTACTGCGCGACAATAATCGTGCGCTGCGGGTCGAAGTGCCGGTCGCTGGTTTTGTCCAGCCACGCCATGAACGCTGCACTGCCACCCTCGCGCGGGAAGTCCTGGGTTTCAGCCACGTAGTAGAACGGCGCACCGTGGTTTTGCAGGTACATCGGCACCTTGTTGTCGACTTCCACCATCACCATCTGCCACTCATTCCACGGCGCGCTTTTCACCGCTTCGGCCTGCACGTCGTCGGCAAAACGGGTCACGCCGCCGTTGCCATTGGTCCACGGATACACCACCCCGAGCACCAGCAGCATCACTCCGGCGGCAATGCCGAACCCACGGTACCAGCCGCGCCCGACCGTGCCTTTGCGGGCGATACGCTCGCTGACCCACCAGGCCGCCAGTAATTGCGCGAACGGTACCAGCGGCAGCACGTAGTAACTGCGCCGGCTGCCACTGGCGGTGAAGAACACAAACAACAGGCCCAGGCCCCACACCAGCCAGCGCGTATTGGGCGGGGTGTCGCGCCAGTGCCGCACGGCGAGCCACAGGCCGAGGATCCAGCACGGGGCCCAGGGCAGGGTGTAGGCCGGCAGGTAGATCAGGTAGGTGTAGATCGGCCCCATGTGGTCGAACGGGTCGAAGAAGCGCACCACGTTTTCCCGGAATACCAGTTCCAGGCCGCTTTCACCGTAGGTGGGCGCGCCGTAGAGATGGGAGAGTACAAACGGGATCGCGTAGAACGCCCCGGCGATGATCACCGCCAGCACCAGGCGCAGGTTGAGGTGGCGCTTGTAGCGCTGTTCGCTGAGCAGGTGCGGCAGCAGTACCAGGCCCGGCAGCACGAAGCCGATCAATCCCTTGAACAGCGACGTCACCGCCAGCAACAGGAAGAACACCGTGTAGCGCCCCAGCCGCGTGTCGTCCGGGCCGCGCCAGTACCACCAGACGGCCGCCAGCACACCGCACACGGTCAGCACGTCTGCCGTGGCCACCCGGGCCCAGAAGATGAAGTAGAAGGTGGTCGCGAGCATCCAGCCGGCAATCAGCCCGGTGCCCTTGCGGAACAGGCGCTCGCCGATCAGGTAGACCAGCCAGATGCTCAGCCACGCGGCGATCACCGATGACAGGCGCAGCGACCACGGCCCCAGGCCGCCCATCAGGTTGGCCAGGCCGGTGATCAGCCAGTACGACGGCAGGGGTTTGTCGTAATACGGCGTGCCCTTGAGGTACGGGTCGAAGTAGTCGCCGCTTTGCAGCATTTGCAGGGTGATGTTTGCCCAGCGGGTTTCCGGGCCCCACAGGTCGCGGGCGCCCAGGCCCAGCAGCAGAATCACGGCAGACACGCCCAGGAGCAGCAGCAGGGCGCCGCGTTCGGTTTTCCAGAAGTTCATGCAGCGGTTCCGATGTGGGATGAGTGTTGAATGGGTCACCCCACATTAGTGCGGCTGTGTTACGGCAATTGGGGGTAGATGATGATCTCCAGGTCACCCTTGTAATAACGCTTGCCCCCCAGCGGCAATTGCCCGGCTTCGCGCATTTCGCTGGTGCTCCTGACCCGCATCAGCACGCCCACCGAACCTTGCTGGCGCGCCTGTTTGAGCCAGGCCTGGACGCTGTCCAGGTCGACCTTGCGGTGCATCGAGTCGGCGTATTGCAGGCCGTAGCGCAACTCGCCTTCGGTGTCGTAGAACGCGACTTCGGGCCGTCGCAGGCGCCACGACAAGGCAGACGCAGAGCCCAGTTCGTTGCTCAGCAGTGCGTGGGTCTGTTGCAGTTCGTCCAGGTGCTGGAGCACAAACTGGTCGGGCATCTCGTTGTCTTCGATCAGCGCCGGCATGCCGGCGGGCAACAACGCCACCAGCAGGCCGATACCCAGCGCCGGCATTGCCCACAGCGTCAGCGGGCGAAACGCTTGCAGCAGGTTGGCGAGCATCCAGCCCATCAGCACGATGAACGTCAGGGACAGGTTGAACATCTCACTGTGGCTGTTGCCGTACAGCGGCCTGGCGATTTGCAGGTAGATCAGCGTGATCATCGCCGCCAGGCCGATGCCCAGGTTGAGCAGGCCATTGAAGCGCAGCGTACGGGTGCGGGCATTGGCCAGCAGGTCGATCAACGCATGGCCCATCAGCAACGCCAGCGGCAGCAGGCACGGCATGATGTAGGTCGGCAACTTGCCGTTGCTCAGGCTGAAAAAGCCCAGGGGCAACAGCATCCACAGCGCGAGGAAGACGATGGCGGGCTGGCGCTTTTCCTTCCAGGTCTTGCACAGCGTCGCCGGCAGCAGTGCCGCCCACGGCAGGCAGGACACCACCATCAGCGGCAGGTAAAACCACCAGGGCCGCGCATGCTGGGCGTTGTCGGAGGCAAATCGGCGGATGTGCTCGTGCCAGAAAAAGAACCGCCAGTAGTCCGGCTCCTGCAGGTGGATCGTCAGGGCCCAGGGCAGGCACACCACGGCCGCCACCAGAATCGCCAGCGGGCCATAGCGCAGCAGCTCCCCGAGGCGCCGCTGCCAGAGCATGTAAGGCAAGGCGATCAGCACCGGCAGCAACCACGCCAGGAAGCCCTTGGTCATGAAGCCCATGCCGCAGGCCACGCCCAATAATGTCCAGCTGGCGAGGCGGGCGCGGGGAGTGGAACTGTCGAGGGCAAACCACAGCGCCGCCAGGCTCAGGTTGACCCAAAAGGTAAATTGCGGGTCCAGGTTGGAGTAACCGGCTTGCCCGGCCACCAGGCCGAAACTCATATAGAGCAGGGCGCAGGCAAAACTCTTGCGCGGGTCGTTCCACAACCGGCGGGCAACCAGGTAGGCGAGCATGACGCTCAGGCCGGTGGTCAGGGCAGAGGCAATGCGCACGCCGAACAGGTTTTCACCAAAGATCGCCTGGCCCAGCGCGATCAGCCAATAACCGGCGGCGGGCTTTTCGAAATAGCGCACGCCCATGAAATGTGGCGCCACCCAGTTGCCGCTCATGATCATTTCCTGGCTGATCTGGGCGTAGCGGGATTCGTCGGGAATCCACAGGCCGTGCAGGCCCAACGGCAACAAATAGAACATCACGAATGCCAGTAGCAATACGGGCAAAGGTTTAAGGCGGGTCATGGCTATTGCACTCTCAGGCGGTATTGACGGTGGATCAGCGCGAGCGCTGGATCAGCCATGCGCGAGGGGTGGAGGATGGTCAGGGTCGGGTGAAAATGCGGCACAGAACGTTATTCCTTAAACAGTCTGTTAGTGGGCGCGGAATTGAATATCCATGCGCCCTAGTCAAGCTCGTTAAATGGGCGGCGTCCAATGAGTCATCGAAAGTCATCGTCATGTTGTTAACTTGTGAAAAGTTAGTGAGCTAAGAGTTTCTTGAAAAAAAGCCCAGTTAAAACTGTAAAAGATGCCATGGCTTGGCTGTCTTTTTGCTGAACGAACTTGAATGATTAAATGTAAAGAAGTGTTCTAAAGTTGTTTAAGTGCGGCGGCCCAGTCCTTGCTGTTCATAATGCCCAGGGCCTTGAACTTGCCGTTGGGCAGGAGCTTCACAAACAACGCACTGCCGTATTCAGCGTGTGCGGCGTGTTCGAAGCCCAGCGCCTCCTCAAAGTCACTGATGCAGGCGCTGTGGGTGACCAGCAGCAGGTTGCGATCAGGCAGCTTGTGGGGGCGCAGTTCCTCACCGATGGCAGGGCCGCAGATGGCCAGCGGGCCGGGTGACAACTCAGCCTTGCCGAACATGAACAGCGAGGTCTGCGCGGTGCGGGTGGTGGGGCTGCTCAGGACGTCGGTGTTTTCCATGCCCAGGGTCTGAAAGGCCTTGCCCACAGCCGTGGCAGACAACGAGCCGAGCGTGGTCAGGCCGTCTGCCGGGCCCAGGCAGGGGTTGGTGGAGCGGTCGCAACGCTCTTCATGGCGCACCAGCACCACCAGGTCGCCGTTGCGCCAGGCTTCCAGGGCGCCGGAAGTGAGCAGGCGATGGCCCACGCCCAGGTCCAGGGGCGAGCGTGGCCACCAGATAAACGCTGTCACCGCCAAGCTGACCATCACGATAGCCGCCACGCCAAGCCAGAGCTTGTTCAGCTGTTTTATAAATGCCCAGCGCGAGCGAGACTTGCTCAGAGTCAGGTCAACCACACTATTCACCATAGGTAACTTCCAGGCGTAATCCGGTAACTGGCGGCAGCAAGTTAGGCAGGGCGCCAAGTGAAGAGCGCTTATGCAGGAATGTGCAAAAGCGTGTCACAGGGGCGCTGTCTTTTTGCTGAACATACCGATATAAAAAATTATTCATGTGCACTAACGGGTGTTTGAAAATAACCAACCTGTTATCTGCTCATGGGCGGCAATTTAGAGTGCGGCGGGTGGCCGCCGAGTGAAATCAATGTGAAAAATTTGCAGCGGGTCATAGGGCGCTCCTTTTGCCCATGGTTGTGACATAAAAATGTGACAACCGTTATTCTCGGCCTCAATCCAGGAACCGGTGGGGAAGGGTGATGCTGCAGGTACAAGGGGTATACAAGAGCTACGGCACGCCGCAGGGGCCGTTGGCCGTGCTGGCGGGTGTCGACCTTTACCTGGGCGCGCGCAGCAGCCTGGCGTTGATGGGCGAGTCCGGCAGTGGCAAAAGCACGCTGCTGCACCTGGTGGCCGGGCTCGACCGGGCAGACCGTGGCAGCCTCCAGGTGGGCGATCAGCGCCTGGACCAGATGAACGAAGCGCAACTGGCCCACTGGCGCCGCACCGAGATTGGCCTGGTGTTCCAGCAGTTCAACCTGATCGGCAGCCTGCGGGTCGAAGACAACCTGGCGTTCCAGGCGCGCCTGGCCGGGCGCTTCGATCCGGCCTGGCAAGCGCAATTGGTGGAGCGCCTGGGCCTGGGGGACTTGCTCAAGCGTTATCCCGAACAACTGTCCGGCGGCCAGCAGCAGCGGGTGGCCGTGGGGCGGGCCCTGGCATCGCGGCCCGGCTTGCTGCTGGCGGACGAACCCACCGGCAACCTCGACGAAGCCACCAGCGACGAAGTGCTGCAACTGCTGCTGGACCTGCTGCGGGACAGCCCAACCAGCCTGTTGATGGTCACCCACAGCCCACGAATCGCCGCGCGCCTGGACCAGCAAGTGGTGCTCCACCGTGGTCGGGTACTCGCAGCGGACGCCCGCTGAGGTGCGCGTCTTCTACTGGACACTGCGCGCGCTGCTCAGCCATTGGCGCCGCCACCCCGTGCAGTTCTTCAGCGTGCTCACCGGCCTGTGGCTGGCCACCGCGCTATTGACCGGTGTGCAAGCCCTCAACAGTCAGGCGAGGGACAGCTACGCCCGGGCCAGCCAACTGATCGGCGGTGAACCCCAGGCCAGCCTCAGCGCGCCGGACGGTGCCAGCTTCCCCCAGGCGCTGTTTGCCGAACTGCGCCGCGCCGGGTGGCCGGTGTCGCCGGTGGTGCAGGGCCGTGTGCTGCTCAAGGGGCATGAAGACCAGCGCCTGCAAGTGATGGGCATCGACCCGGTGTCGTTGCCCGGCGGCGGTGCGGTGGCCGGGCAGACTCTGGACCGGGCGCAGATGGTCGCGTTCTTCAACCCGCCAGGACGCACCTGGATCGCGCCGCAGACCTTGCAGGCGCTGGGCCTGAAAGAGGGCGAACAGCCGCAGACGTCCGCCGGGCTGGCGCTGCCGCCACTGTACGTTCAACCGGACATGGCGCCCGGACTGCTACTGACCGACATCGGCTTCGCCCAACCACTACTGGACATGCCCCAGCGCCTGTCTCGATTGCTGCTGGACAAGGCCTTTGCCGCCGCTCATCCCGCCTTGCCGGCTGAATTGAATGGGCAGCTCCAGCTCAAACAGGCCGAGGAAAACAACCTCGCGCGCCTCACCGAAAGCTTCCACCTGAACCTCGACGCGCTGGGGTTTTTGTCCTTTGTGGTGGGGTTGTTTATCGTGCACGCCGCCATCGGCCTGGCCCTGGAGCAGCGGCGCGGCCTGCTGCGAACCTTGCGTGCGTGCGGGGTGAGTGCGCGGATGTTGATCCTCAGCCTGGCGGTCGAACTCGGTGGCATGGCCGTGCTCGGCGGCCTGATGGGCGTGGCCAGTGGGTACGTGCTGGCCAGCCTGTTACTGCCCGACGTCGCCGCCAGCTTGCGCGGCCTGTATGGCGCCGAGGTGCCCGGCCAATTAAGCCTCAGCCCACTGTGGTGGCTCAGCGGCCTGGGCCTGGGCTTGCTCGGCGCGTTGCTCGCCGGGGCCAGCAGCCTGTGGCGGGCGGCGCGCTTGCCGTTATTGGCGCTGGCCAATGCCCAAGCCTGGCACCACGCCCATGGGCGCTGGCTGCGGCGCCAGGGCTGGGTGGCGGGCGCTGCCTTATTGATCGCGCTGCTGGCGCTGGTGTTCGGCGATAGCCTGGCCAGCGGTTTTGTATTGATGGCTGCGTTGTTGTTGGGCGCTGCGCTGGGTTTGCCGGTGGTGCTCAATGGGGTGCTCAAGGCCGTATTGGGGCGCAGCCGCTCGGTACTGGGCCAATGGTTTCTCGCCGATTGCCGCCAGCAGTTGCCGGCCTTGAGCCTGGCGCTGATGGCCTTGCTGCTGGCGTTGGCCGCCAATATCGGCGCGGGCTCGATGACCTCGGGCTTTCGCCAGACCTTCAACAACTGGCTGGAGCAGCGCCTGACCGCCGAGCTGTACCTCAACCCGCAAAACCCGGCCCAGGCCGAGCAGTTGCACACCTGGCTGGTACAACAGCCTCTGGTACAGACCGTTCTGCCCACCTGGCAGGTCGCGGTGCGGTTGCAAGGTTGGCCGGCAGACCTGTTCGGCGTGGTCGACGACTCAACCTATCGCCAGCATTGGCCGTTGCTCGAAGCGGCGGCGGATCCCTGGGGCCAGTTGTTGCAAGGCGACACCCTGATGCTCAGCGAGCAGATGGCGCGCCGGCTCAAGGTGCGGTTGGGCGACGTGATCCGTATCCCTACGCCCCAGGGTCAATGGTCGCCGAAGGTGGTGGGGATTTACGCCGACTATGGCAACCCCAAGGGCCACTTGCTGGTGAACTCGCGGTACCTGTTGCAGCACTGGCCGGGATTGTCACCGGCGCGTTTCAACCTGCGGGTATTGCCGGGCAACGTGCCCACCCTGGTGCGTGAAGTGCAGGACCGGTTCGCCCTGGAAGACAGCCGCATCGTCGATCAGCAGCAACTCAAGGGCTGGTCGAGCCAGGTCTTCGAACGCACCTTCGCCGCCACCGCCGCTCTCAACAGCCTGACCCTGGGCGTGGCCGGCGTGGCGTTGTTCATCAGCCTGCTGACCCAGAGTCAAAGCCGGCTTGGCCAGTTGGCGCCGTTGTGGGCGCTGGGCGTGACACGACGCCAATTGATGCTGCTCAACCTCGGCCAGACCTGGCTGCTGGCGGTGCTGACCCTGGTGCTGGCGCTGCCATTGGGCTTGCTGCTGGCCTGGTGCCTGGACGTGGTGATCAATGTCCAGGCCTTTGGCTGGCGCCTGCCGTTGCAGATTTTTCCGTGGCAACTGGCGCAACTCCTGGGGCTGGCGATGTTGGCCACCTTGCTGGCGTCGGCCTGGCCGTTGTGGCAGTTGTACCGCAGTCGCCCGGCGGATTTGCTGAGGACCTTTGCCAATGAAGATTAAGTACCTGCTGTGGGCGACGTTCCTGCTGCTGGCTGCCTGCGATAAACCGCCGGCACCTGAAGAAAGCTTCGCCGGGCTGGGCAGCCAGGCTGCGGACTTCGCCCAAGTGGCACCCGGCAAAGTCTTCAGCTTCCCCGAGGACCACGGCCCCCATGATGGCTATCGCATCGAATGGTGGTACCTCACCGCCAACCTCAAGGACGCCGAGGGCAATGCCTATGGCGTGCAATGGACGCTGTTTCGCAACGCGCTCAAGGCCGGGCCGACGCAACCGGGCTGGCGCGACTCGACCCTCTGGCTGGGCCACGCCGCCGTTACCTCGGCCACCCGCCATTACGCCGCCGAACGCTATGCCCGTGGCGGCGTGGGGCAGGCGGGGGCCCAGGCCGAACCGTTCAACGCCTGGATCGACGACTGGAATTTTGCCACCCGCCCCGGTGCCGCCAGCTCCCTGGCGGACATGCAACTGGCGGCTGCCGGTGAGCATTTCAGCTACGACCTGCACCTGACCTCCAGCCGCCCGCTGGTGCTCCAGGGCGAGAACGGCTACAGCCGCAAATCCGACCAGGGCCAGGCGTCGTACTACTACAGCCAGCCGTTTTTCCAGGCCGATGGCCGCGTGACCATCGACGGCAAACCCTACCAGGTCACAGGCACCGCCTGGCTCGACCGCGAATGGAGCAGCCAGCCCCTGACCGCCAGCCAGACCGGCTGGGACTGGTTCTCCCTGCACCTGGACAGCGGCGAGCAGTTGATGTTGTTCCGGGTGCGGCAGAAAGACGGGCCGTCGTACCTGACCGGCACCTGGATCGACCAGCAGGGCCAAACACAGACGTTGCACAACCAGGACATCCAGCTGACACCACTGGCCACCACCACAATTGATGGGCGCAGCATTCCCACCCAATGGTCGCTGAAAATCCCGGGCAAGCATCTGGACATCACTACTCAAGCGCTCAATCCCGAAGCCTGGATGAACCTGAGCATTCCTTACTGGGAAGGGCCGGTGAAATTTCAGGGTGGGGTGGGGTATCTGGAGATGACGGGATACTGAGTCAGTTGCTTTCTCTATTGCCCCAAGGCCAGTTTGAGCGGCAGGCGTGCCATGCCCGTATTCTTCAGCGAGCCCAAATACAACCAGTCTCCATACTCGCGTGCCGTGGTGATGGGGGAGTAGTTACCGCTGCTGCCATCCTGCAGGTTGGCGATCACCTTGCCGTTCACATCCAGCCCCAGCACAAAGGCCTTACGCTCGATGGGCTTGGGCAGCACCATCAGCGCCCGCACCATGATCTTGCGCATCAACGGGTAGCCGGCAAAACCGTCGAGCAACGGGTTGCGCGGTGAATACAGGGCGACCCAGAAACGGTCCTGGCCATTGAAGCTGAGGTTGTCCGGCAGACCCGGCAGGTTGTCGATAAACAGGTCGTGGACGCCGGCCTTATCGCCCTTGAGCCAGTAGCGGCTGATGCGATAGGCGCCGGTTTCGTTGACCAGCACATAGTCTTCGTTCGGCCCCAGGGCCACGCCATTGGCGAACTGCAGTTGGTCCAGCAGCACCTCGGTGTGGCCGTTGCCGAAGTCATAACGCAGCAAGCGGCCGTCGCCACCGTGCTCGATCACGGCCTCCCCGTCTTGGCCATAACCCCAGCGGCTCGACGCATCGCTGAAGTATGCATAACGCCCCGCGGCGTCGACGGTGACGTCATCGGCAAAGCCAAACGGCAGGCCGGCGGCGCTGGTGGTCAGAGTGGTGAGGTTGTGCCCGGTGTCGAGGGCGAGCAGGCCCTTGATGCCGTCGGCAATGATCAGCCGCCCGTCCGGGTGCAGGGCCAGCCCCAGGGGGCGGCCGTGGGTGTTGGCCAGCTCTTCGATGACGTGGCTTTCCGGGGCTGTGCGGATGATGCGCCCGTCATGCAGGCCGGTGATGAGAAAACCTTTGCCATCCAGCAACAGCGCTTCCGGCCCGGCGATGTCCTGGGCGCCGGTTCTTTTCACGGCCTTGAGGCGCTGGTTTTCGGCGTATGGCCCGACCTTCATGGACGGCGGCTTGGGCGGCGACCAGTTGACCGGTTGCACCCTGGTGGGCATCAGCAACAGGAAGGCGACGATGGCGACCAGGACCAGCAGGACCAGATGACGAACCTTCCTTGGACGAGTACTCATGACGATTCCTGATGGTCAGTGGTGCGCGGTTCCCAATGCAGGGTGCCGAAGAGGTAGTCCATCAGCGGCAGGACGATATTGAAATTGCGCCCCTGCATCAGTTCGCGACGGTGATGCAGGGCATGCAATCGGTGCATCTGGCGGATCCACGGCAAGCGGGCCACGGGGTGGTCGGGGTGCAGGTGTTCGCAGGCGTGGAAAAACTCGTAGAGCAGGTAACCAAGGATCATGCAGCCGGCGAACAGGCCGGCGACGTTGGGGTTGAGGTGTTTGAGCAACCACCAGGCGGGGAGGGTGATGACCAGGCTGTGGAGCAGGATCAGCCAGGCGGGGAACAGGATGACACGCCAGTCTCGCGGGCTGTCGCAGGTCATGTGGCCGGGGGTGAAGAAGCTGTGGTGGTCACCGGTGTGGCGGGCGTAGAACAGCCGGGCGAAGGCGTGTTTGTGGTGGCCCAGGTGGCGGTGGACGAGGTAGATGCACAGGTTGAAGAAAATCAGCGTGAGGGGCACGGCCAGCCATTCCAGCCGTTGGATCTGGTCGGTGCTGGACCAGAACAGGCTGACGCAGAGCAGGCCGTAGCCGAAGACGAAACCTGCATGGAGCCACGGGTTGTAGCGAAGGTTGATGCTTGCGCGATAGGTGGCGCGGAAGGCCTCGGTGGGGTGAGTCATTGGGAGCGCTCGGTGTTGTTTTTGTTAGGGCTGAGCTTAGTTGGAATTGGCGCATCTATCCTGCATTCAGAAAATATACTGTACATGCATACAGTTATGTCCTACATTCCATTCCAGGTGACCGGATGTCGCCGATCACCTGAGCTTCAATTTTTTAACTATGGATGGATAAAAAATGAAATCGAAAAAAGCGTTTATGCTCGGAGCTGCCATCGCGGCCTCCTGCTTCGTTTCGGCTTACGCCCTGGCCGAACAATATCCTGCACACTTGACGCCGCAACCCTTGCAGCAAGCCGTGCAACAAGCCCTCAAGAGTGGTGGCAACGTCACGTCGCAAAAGGCGTCGGCCGCATTCCTGGAGAAAATCAAAGCCTCGCAGCAGGTGAAAAAGCCGGCGCAGGCTGCCAAGGCGTTGAGTGGGGTTGTGGTTGCCCAGTCGGTGCAGGCGGATAACGCCAAGGTAGATGTCAAGGCCGCGGCGGCCCAGGCGTTCACGCCGCTGTGCCAGACGCTGGGCATCAATCAGATGTACAACCTGGACGGTGTGCAAACCGGCAACGATGTCTGCTACCACTTCAACGTGCCGCAAAAGGCACGGGCGACTGTGATGCTGGTAGGGCAGAATGCTGCCACCAACATGTCCCTGACCCTGTTCCAGGACGACGGCCAGAACAACATTACGTCTCTCGGCACGTCGGATAACCCGGGCAATGCCAACGAGGTGCTGGCTGGCGTCCTGCCACCCGGCGACTACTACTGGTTCATGCACGCCAATTCGGCTGACGGTTCGCCGTTCAGTTTCGGCGTGGACATCAACATGACGATTGACGATTTCGAACCTAACGACAGTTTCGAAACGGCTTATCAACTGCCGGATACCCTGAACTACGTCACGGGTAACTCCGACACGGCGACCGATGAAGACTACTTCTCCTTCAAGGCCCTGCGCGGGCAGAAGGTCAGTGCCTATTTCGACGGTGTGAACGAGAGCGATCGGGGCCAGTGGATTTCCGAGTATTTTGACGGCGTCAAATGGATCCCGATCAACCCCAAGGCGAAAATCACCTGGCCATCGCCATCGGTTAATGGCGTGGTGAACGTACGGGTGCGGCCTAACCCGGCTGCAAGCTGGAAGGCTACGGCGCGCTACAAGCTGTCGCTGGGCTCCACACCCGAGGTGTTGAGCCACAGTGTGCAAGGTGACAACGTGGTGCGGATCCCGGCTTCGGCCAATGACTACGACCCGTTCATGACCACCCAGGCGGCACGTGACTTGAGCTGGGCCGTGACCTGGGCCGACAGCACCGGTAAACGGCTACAGGGATTGACCCCGTATCTGCAACTCGACAAGCACGTCAACCGTAATACCTACCTGCCGGTGTACATCCCTTACTACGGTTCGGTGACCGGCGTGTCGGGTGCGGCATCCGGTACGGTCAACCTGGGCAATTGCGCGGGTGAGGCGACCGTCAGGTACGTGTCCTACGATTCGGGTTACAAAAATACCTGGGAGACCAACTACAACTTCGCCGTCTGGCGCCTGCGCATCGAGGAGTACCCGGATGTCGGCGTGGGTGGCGACGCTACCCCGGTCAGCATGGCTCATATCTGCAGCCAGCGCGTGATCTCCAGCGAACGGTGATCAACCCTCCACTTAATCCGTAACCCCGGCGCCAACTCTTCGGGTTGGCGCCCCCAGCAACGCCTCAAACTCCGCCTGAACCCGCCCTTCGTCGCAATGCGCCACATTAAACCGCATAAAATCCCGCAACCCCGGCTCATACCCGAACAACGCCCCCGGCGCCAACACCATCCCACGCTTCAAGCCGGCTTCAGCCAGCCGCTCACCATTCACCCCGGCCGGCAACCGCGCCCAGATGAACATCCCGCCCTCAAACCCCATCGGCAGCTCACACCCACAACGCCGCAGCCACTGCTCAACCCGCCCCCCGGCCTCAAGCAGCCGCTGAACCATGCGCTTGCGATGCCTGGCATACCCGCCCTCACTCAGCAGCCGATACACAATCTGCTCGAACAGCTCCGACGTTATCCCGCCACTCATCAACTTCATGTTGGTCAGGTTCGCCGCCAACTGCGGCGCCGCCACCACATAACTGACCCGCGCATTCGCCGTCAGCACCTTCGAAAACCCCGACAGGTACGTCACCTGCTCCAATCCCGCCAACGTCGCCAGACGCGGCGGGGGGTTAGGGTGCAAGTCCCCGTAAAGATCATCCTCGACGATATGGCAGTGATACTCCCTGGTCAGTTGCAACAGGCGAAACGCCTGGCTCGGACTGAACGAATGCCCGGTCGGGTTATGCAACACGCTGGTGGTCAGGTACAGGCTGGGACGATGCTCGGCGAGCAATTGCTCAAGCGCCGCAAAATCAAAACCGTCAGGCCGCCGGGCGATGGTCAACACCTTGACCCCATGCAATGCCAGGTTGGCGTGGAAGTTGAAATAACACGGCGCATCCAGCAACACCGTGTCCCCGGGCCGTGCCAGCAAGCGCATGAGCATGTCCAGGCCTTGCACCGTGTTGGGCGTGGTGATGATCTGCTCCACCGGCACCGACAACCCCTCACCGTGCAGTTTCTGTTGCAACGCCTGGCGCAATGGCAGCAGGCCCGCCGGAGTGCCCAGCCCGGCGATGCGCAAGGTGGGGGCGCGCACTGCGCTGCGCATGGCCTGGCGCAATACGTCGGAGTCCAGCCAGTCTTCCGGCAGGTGGCCGCCGCCGGGGCGCAGGTCGCCCTGGGCCATGGCCAGGGGGCGGCGCAGTACGCTGAGCAAGTCCTGGGGCAGCAAGTCGACCCAGTTACTGGACGACGGCTGCGCCAGGCTGCTCGCAACGAAGTGCCCGCGGCCCTGGCTGGAGGTCAGCAGGTGACGCCCGCGCAGGCGATCCAGCGCTTCATTGACGGTAAATTTTCCGACGCCCAGTTGTACGCCCAACTCACGCACCGAAGGCAGTTTGCTGCCTGCCGCCAACTCGCCTTGCTCAATCGCATGGGCCAGGGCATCGACGATCTGCTGCACTTTCGGTGCCCGATCATGAAAGTGAATCGCGGGAATGGGCATCACACTGTCCTTAAGTTTGCCGCCAACTTTACCGGTAAAGTCTGCGCATATATCCGTGGAGTTTACCTGCCTCTGGCGCGGCGTGCGCCCTAGACTGCACGCCTTACTTCCTGCTGTGAAACCCCACGCCATGGTCACCGCGCTGACGCTGTCTTCGTTTTTGTATTTCCTGCTGTTGTGCACCACCCTGGCGTTCAGCCCCGGCCCCATGACCCTGTTATTGCTCAGCCTTGGCCTGAAGGACGGCCTGCGTCGCTCCCTGCCGGCGCAGTTCGGGGCGAGTGTGTCCTACCTGGTGTCGATCCTGATCTTTGCCGTGGGTTTTTCCGAGCTGATCAAGGACTACCCGCTGATCACCCGAATCATCCAGGTGGTGGGCGTCGCCTACATCCTTTACCTGGCCTACAAGCAATGGACCAGTAGCGGGGTGACGATCAAGACCAACGACCCGACCCCGGAAAATGCCCGCAGCCTGTTCGGCAAGGGCCTGCTCACCGGGCTGTCCAATCCCAAGGCAATCATTCTGTTCAGCGCGGTATTCCCGCAGTTCGCTGCTATCGGCCAGGGCAGCGCCGCCGCCGATATCGCCATCCTCGGCCTGACCTTCCTGTTGCTGCAATTTGCCAGCGGCTGCCTGTATTGCTATTTCGGCCAGCGCATCAAGCACGTGCTGGAAAATCCCAAGCGTCGGGTGTTGCTGCAAAGGGCCACGGCGGTGCTACTGCTGGGGGTTGCGTTGATGTTGGCCCGGGGCTTTTCCAGCTGAAGGCCAGCTTATGAGCGGTAGTGGCGATCTGCCGTTGCCCTGATAGACTTCGGGCATTCATCCAGGATCAAGCCAGACCATGCCAGCCGCAGGAGGAAAGGGACTTTCGCTCGCCATACGCTTGTACAAGTCGCGCGCCCTGGGATTGACCCTCGGGTTTATCTGTGTGGCCGCCGCCATCTATCCGCTGGATAAACCCGCTTGGGTCTGGGCGGTGATGGTTGCCAACGCCTTTATCTGGCCGCATGTGGCGTACCAATGGTCGCGACGCTCACAGAACTCCCTGCGTTCGGAACACCGCAACCTGCTGTTCGACTCGTTCTGCGGCGGGTTCTGGGTGGGCGCCATGCAGTTCAACCCGCTGCCCAGCGTGACCACCTTGTCGATGATGACCATGAACAACGTCGCCATCGGCGGCCCGCGCTTCATGTTCGCCGGCTGGGTGGCCCAGGCGCTGGGGATCGGCGCGTCGATGCTGGTGTTCACCCCGGCGGTGACGGCCCTCACCAGCGAAGTGCAGCTCTACGCCTGCCTGCCGATCCTGATGCTGTATCCCCTGGCCCTGGGCTGGATCTGCTACCGGCAAGCGATCACCCTGGCGCGGCACAAACGCGAGTTGCTGGCCCTGAGCCGCACCGACAGCCTGTCCGGCCTGCTCAACCACGGTGCCTGGAAAGACCACCTGGAAATCGAGTTCCAGCGCTGCCGCCGCGACCAGCAGGGCGCTGCCATCGCGCTGATCGACATCGATCACTTCAAGACCATCAACGACACCTACGGCCACGTCACCGGCGATATCGTGCTGCGCCAGTTGAGCAAAGTCCTGCGCCAGAACCTGCGGGCCACTGACCTGGCCGGGCGTTATGGCGGCGACGAATTCTGCGTGATCCTGCCGGACATGCCCCTGAACCGCGCCACCGAAGTGATGGACGCCCTGCGTGACCGCTTCAACTCACTGGCCTACGCCCAGGACCCGACCTTGCGCGCCAGCCTGAGTATCGGCCTGGCGCCGTACCGGCCGGCACACGGTGACGCCACCAGTTGGCTGAACGATGCCGACCAGGCGCTGTACGAAGCCAAGAGCAGCGGGCGCAACCGGGTCAGTTCGGTGCAGGGAAGTTGGTTGAGGTCGATCTGAGGATCAACAAATTGTTTATTGTCAGGTAGGGTGGAGCGCTACCTTCCAACAAAAACAAGGATCGGTTCATGCTCTTCAACTTCCCCCGCACCTTACTGGCTGCCACCCTGGCGCTGTCGTTCGCCATGCCGGCCTTCAGCGCCGAACCCCACAAACAGATCCAGGCCGATTCCGAGCAGTACAAGGCCGACGCCTTGAAACTCCTGGAGCGCCTGGTGAATATCGATTCGGGCTCCGGCTACGAGCCGGGCCTGACCCAAGTGCGTGACATCGCGGTCGACGAGCTCAAACAACTGGGGTTCAGTATCCAGCTGGTGCCCGATGCGGCCGCCCATAACAGCCATGTCATCGCCACCCTTAAAGGCACCGGCAAGGCCAAGATCCTGCTGATGGCCCACATGGACACCGTGTTCAAGGAAGGCTCGGCCGCCGCCCGGCCGTTCCACATCAAGGACGGCCGTGCCTATGGCCCGGGCGTGATGGATGACAAGGGCGGCATCGTCGCCGGCATCTATGCCTTGAAAGTCCTGAAAAACCAAGGCTTCAAGGACTACGCGCAAATTACCTTCCTGCTGGATGCCAGCGAAGAAACCGGCACCGACGGCGCCTCCGAGCTGATCCGCAACACCGCCAAGGGCCACGACGTGACCCTCAACCTGGAACCGGGTCGCCCGGCGGACGGCCTGGTGGTGTGGCGCAAAGGCAGCGCCACCGCCGTGGTTGAAGTCAAGGGCAAGGCCGCCCACGCGGGTGTGGCGCCGGAGTTGGGGCGCAATGCGGCGATGGAAGCGGCGCACCAGATCCTGCAACTGGGCAAGCTGGGGGATGCGGAGAAGAAAACCACCATCAACTTCACCGTGATCAATTCGGGCGACCGGGTCAACGTGATCCCGGACCAGGCCACTGCCAAGGCTGACGTACGGGCCGCATTGCCGGAAGAGTTTGACCGGATCGAGAAAGACCTGGCGCGGGTCTCGGCCAACAAGCTGATCCCCGAGACTGAAGTGACCACCAGCCTGCACCGCGGCCTGCCGCCGATGCCGCAGACGCCGGAGTCGGACAAGCTGGTCGCGATTGCCCAGGGGATTTATGGCGAGTTGGGTCGCACGTTGACCATTGAAGGCAGCGGCGGGGCGGCGGATGCCAGCTTGTCGGCTGGCGTGGGCACGCCGACCCTGGACGGGTTCGGGATTGTCGGGGGCAATATCCATACGCCAGAGGAATATGCCGAGGTGGAGAGCGTGGCGCCGCGGATTTACCTGCTGAGCCGGATGATTATGGAGCTGTCAAAGCGCTGATCCGAAACCATCACTGATCGTCTGTGGAAGCAGATCAAAATGTGGGAGCTGGCTTGCCTGCGATAGCGGATTGTCAGTCATGAATTCTTTGACTGATACACCGCCATCGCAGGCAAGCCAGCTCCCACACTGTCCTGTGGTGTTGGTTGGATCAGCTTGCGGTCACCACTTCCCGCGTCTTCTCCCGCCCCAACACCAAGCTGCACAACGCCGGCAAGAACAGCAACGTCAACACCGTCCCCACCAACACCCCGCCAATCAGCACATACGCCAGCGACGACCAGAACACTGACAGTGTCAGCGGAATAAACGCCAATGCCGCCGCCAGCGCGGTCAGGATCACCGGGCGTGCCCGGCGCACCGTGGCCTCGATGATCGCCTCGCGAATCACCATGCCATGGTCCTGGTTCTGGCGAATCTGGTCGGTAAAGATCAGCGTGTTGCGCATCAAGATCCCGCCAATCCCGATCAGCCCCAATATCGCGTTGAACCCGAACGGCTGGTTGAACAGCAGCAACGTCGGCACCGCTCCGATCAGCCCCAGCGGCGCGGTGGCGAACACCATGAACATCACCCCGAACGAACGCACCTGGAACATGATCACGGTCAATGTCAGCAGGATCATGATCGGGAACAGCGCCGCCAGCGCGACGTTGGCCTTGGCGCTTTCTTCCACCGGGCCGCCGATGACGATTTGATAACCGGCCGGCAGCTTGGCGATCAGTGGCTGCAGGTCCTTGTACACCGCCATTTCCACGTCTGGCGGCTGGGTGCCGTCGACAATATCGGCACGCACTTCCACGGTCAGCGCCCGGTTGCGGCGCTTGAGGATCGGCTCTTCCATCACCGCCTGGAAATGCCCGACCTGGGCCAGTGGCACCGACACGCCGGCGCTGTTGGTCAGGGTCATGTTGTCCAGGTTGCCGAGGTCTTCGCGTTGGCTGCCCTGGGAGCGGGCGACCACTGACACGGTGCGATTGCCTTCGCGCACTTCGGTGATCGGGTTGCCGCTGAGCAGCGCATTGAGCTGGGATTTTACCCCGTCGGGGGTAAAGCCCAGCAGGCGCAGACGGTCCTGGTCCAGCACCAGCCGATAACTGCTGGCACGCTCGCCCCAGTCGAGGAAGCTGTCGCGGGTGAGTTTGTTGGCGGCGACTACCTGGCGCACGTCTTCAGACAGGCCGCGCAGCACGTTCAGGTCGGGACCGGACACGCGAAACACCACCGGAAAGGGCACGGGCGGGCCGAACACCAATTGGGTAACCCGCACCCGTGCCGACGGAAACTCACCCGCGGCGATGCGTTCACCCATGCGCTTTTTCAGCGCGTCCCGGGCATGGGCGTCGGCGGTCTGCACGATCAGCTTGGCGAAAGCCGGGTCGGGCAACTCCGGGTTCAGCGACAGGAAAAACCGTGGCGCACCGCCGCCGACGTAGGTGTCGACCATCACGGTCTGCGGTTCCTCCATCAGCGCTTTTTCGACCTGCGCCGCCACCGCCTCGGTGCTTTTGAAGGCGCTGCCCGGCGGCATATACACCTCAAGGATCAGCTCGGACCGGTCGGAGTTGGGGAAGAACTGCTTCTTCACCACGCCCATGCCCAGGCCACACAACACAAAGGCGGACACCACCAGCCCGGTCACCCACCAGCGGTTGCGCACACAGGCGTCCACCAGGCGGCGCAGTTTCTGGTAATAACGGCCGGCATAAATCGCATCGTGGCCGCCGGCAACCGGCTTGATCTGCGGCAGCAGCTTGACCCCCAGGTACGGGGTGAACACCACCGCCACCAGCCACGACGCGATCAGCGCAAAGCCGACAATCCAGAAAATATTCCCCGCGTATTCCCCGGCACCCGAGCGGGCAAAACCCACGGGCAGAAAGCCGATAATCGTCACCAGCGTGCCGGTGAGCATCGGTGCGGCGGTGGAGCTCCAGGCGAAAGTGGCCGCGTGAATCCGGTCAAAACCTTCCTCGAGTTTGACCACCATCATCTCGATCGCAATGATCGCGTCGTCCACCAGCAGGCCCAGGGAAATGATCAGCGCGCCCAGGGTCACCCGGTCGAATTCGCGGCCGGTCATCAGCATGATCACAAACACGATCGACAAGGTCAGCGGCACGGCCGCGGCGACCACCAGCCCGACCCGGAACCCCAGCGCCAGCAGGCTGATGACCATCACCACGGCGAGGGCGACGAAGAACTTCAGCATGAACTCGTTGACCGCCAGGCTGATGTTTTTCGCCTGGTCGGAGACCTTTGCGAAGTTGACTCCCAACGGCAGGTCGGCCTGGATTTTCGCCTCCTGGGCCTTGAGGGCCTTGTCCAGTTCCAGGCCGTTCCAGTGCTTCTCCATGATCACCCCGAGCATCAGGGAGGGGTCGCCCTGATGGCGGATGCGGTAGCTGGGCGGGTCTTCATAACCGCGGCTGACGGTGGCGACATCAGCGATGCGCAGCAGTTTGCCATTGGCTTCCAGCGGCACGTTTTCGATCAGCGCCAGGCTGTCGAACGCCCCGTCGATACGGATATACGCCCGGGCGCCAGCGGTTTCGACAAAGCCTGAAGGCGCCACGGCGTTCTGGGCGGCGAGGGCGGCGAAAATCTGCTCGGGCTTGATGCCCAGGGTGGCCAGGCGTTCATAGGAGAACTCGACGAAGATGCGCTGCGCCTGTTCGCCGAGGATGTTCACCTTCTTTACGCCCGGCAGGTTGAGCAGGCCCTGGCGCATGTCCTCGGCCATTTGCACCAGTTGCCGGTGGGGCAGGTGTTCGGCCTCCAGCGCGTACAGGGAGAAGTACACGTCGGAGTATTCATCGTTGAAAAATGGCCCGATCACGCCCTTGGGCAACTTCGCGGCTTCGTCGCTGAGTTTTTTGCGGGTCTGGTAGAACAGGTCCTGGATCTCGCTGGGGCGGGTGGACTCCAGGTACGTCATGCGCATCGACACAAAACCCGGCTGGGCGATGGTCTCGACGCGGTCGTAGTAGTCCAGCTCTTGCAGGCGTTTTTCCAGGCGGTCGGCGACTTGTTCCTGCATCTCCCGGGCTGTGGCGCCGGGCCAGGCGGCGGTGATGGTCATGACCTTGACGGTGAACGAAGGGTCTTCGGCGCGGCCCAGCTTGCCAAAGGCAAAGACCCCGGCGGCGAGGATCGCGATGATCAGGAACAGCGTGACCGCGCGATGCTTGACCGCCAGTTCGGAGAGGTTGATACCGCGCATTATCAGTGTTCCTGCTGACGGTTGAGGGCCAATGCCTGGGCCGGCAACAGGCGTACCGCGTCGCCGCTGTGCAGCAGGTGTGCGCCGAGGGCGACCACCACCTGGCCCGGGCTCACGCCGCTGTCGAGCAGGGCGTCTTCCTGGCCGAGGCGGGCGACGTTCACCGGGGCAAAGCTGACTTTGTCATCGCTGCCGATCACCCATACCCCCGTGCCCTTGCCGGCATCCTGCAGGGCGCCGATGGGCACGCGGGTTTGCTGCGCCTGGCCGTCACCCTGCAGTCGCACGGTTATGGTCGAACCCAGGGCGAAGCGGTCGACTGGGCCATGCAATACATAACGGGCGCGGTAGGTGCGGGTGGTCGGATCAGCGCTGGCGGACAGTTCACGCAACGTGGCGGTCACCGCCTGTTCGGGGGCGCCGAAGGGAAACGCCAGGGCTCTTTGCGAAGCCTGGTCGCGCTGGTTTTCCGGCAGGTTGACGATGGCTTCCCGGGCGCCGTCGTGGGCCAGGCGCGCCACCACTTGCCCCTCGGCGACCACTTGGCCGCGGTCCACCCGCACGTCGGTGATGATGCCGTCGCTGTCGGCCCTGAGCACCGAGTAGGTGCGGCGGTTTTCGATCTGGCTGGCGTCGGACTGCGCCGAGGCCAGCTCGGCTTCGGCCACCCGCAGGTTGGTGGCGGACTGGTCGAAAATCTGCCGCGACACCGCGCCGGTATTGGCCAGGCGCTGGTAGCGGGATTCATCGTCCCGGCGTTGGCGCAGTTGGGCCTGGGCCGCATTGACGCGGTTCTTCGCCGAGCGCAGGGCCAGTTCGAAGTCGCCGATGTCCAGCACCAGCAAGGTGTCGCCACGGCTGACATGCTGGCCGGGATCCACCTTGCGCTCGATCACCTTGCCGCTGACGCGAAACCCCAGATCGCTTTCAGTACGGGCGGCCACCACGCCGGTGTAGGCGCTTTGCTGGCTGCCGGCGGCTTCAACCTTGGCGGCCAAAACGGGGCGGGGCAGGGGCGCCTCGGCGACGGGGTCGGCCTTGTTGTTGCAGCCGGCGAGTATCGCCAACAGGGCAAGGTGCGTGAGAAGACGCAGGGGAAGAGGGTTCATGGCGGGCTCCGTGGGGCGGGTGTACGTGTGGAGAAGGTAAAAATTACGCACGTAATATTTAGCGCCATATTATGGTCGAAATATAAAATAATCCAGCCCCGCGTGAGCGTTCCATGGGTGGGACGATCAAGGCCGATTTTGCCCTCTAGCGCCGGATTGATAACGGATTTAAGGTGTATTCATTACTGGAGACACATATGAAAAAGATCATCGGCCTCTACACCAGCCCACGCGGGCACTGGGTTGGCGACGGCTTCCCGGTTCGCACGCTGTTTTCCTACGACACCATGGGCAAGCAGATCAGCCCGTTCCTGTTGCTGGATCACGCCGGTCCTGCGGCATTCACCCCGACCGAACAACGCCGTGGCGTGGGCCAGCACCCTCATCGCGGCTTTGAAACCGTGACCATCGTCTACAAGGGCGAAGTCGAGCACCGCGATTCCACCGGCGCCGGCGGCACCATTGGCCCGGGCGATGTGCAATGGATGACGGCGGCGAAGGGCATCATTCACGAGGAATTTCACTCCGAGGCCTTCGCCCGCAGCGGCGGCGCCCTGGAAATGGTCCAGTTGTGGGTCAACCTGCCGGCCAAGGACAAAATGGCCGACGCCGGTTACCAGACGATCCTCGACAGCGATATCCCGACGCTGCCCCTGGCCGACAACGCCGGCAGCCTGCGCTTGATCGCCGGCGAGTTCGACGGGGTCAAGGGCCCGGCCCGTACCTTCACGGCTATCGACGTGTGGGACATGCGCCTCAACGCCGGCCGTTCGGTGACGCTGGACCTGCATGCCGGGCGCAACACCGCGTTGGTGGTATTGCGTGGCACGGTGCGGATCAACGCAACCGAAGTGGCGCGGGAAGGCCAGTTGGCGTTGTTTGAACGCGATGGCACGCAACTGCGCCTGGAGGCCAGCGACGACGCCATGGTGTTGCTGCTCAGCGGCGAACCGATCGACGAACCCATCGTCGGCCACGGTCCGTTCGTGATGAACACCGAGCAGGAAATCCACCAGGCGTTTGCCGACTATCAGTCCGGGCAATTCGGGCAGATGCAGCGCTAGGGCGCTATACCCTCCAGAGGCATTTCATGCGATCTTCATGGCATTCGCCCTGGAGTCGCCTGGATGCCCTCATTTATCTCCGATCACCCGATGTTCTGTGCGCTGGCGCTGGTGCTGATCGACATCGCCGTGTGGCGCCTGATCTCTGCCAATTTCGGCAACTGGAAGCTGGTGGCGCGCGTGGTGATCTTCGCCGTGTTCAGCGCCGTGTTGTTCAACGAAGGCATGAACCCGATGCAGGTCGCGCCGTATGGCGACAACGTGGCGCTGCACCTCGCGGCCACGGCGTTCCAGATTGGCTGGTGGTTGTTTGCGGCGCGCACCCTCACGGTATTGCTCGGCGCGGTGATGATGCAGCGGGTCGGGCACACCGGGCGGTTGCTGCAGGACCTGGTGGGGGCGGTGATCTTCCTGATCGCGATCATCGCGGCCATGGCCTACGTGCTCGACCTGCCGGTCAAGGGCGTGCTGGCCACTTCCGGCGCGGTGGCAATCATCGTCGGCCTGGCGTTGCAAAGCACCTTGAGCGACGTGTTTTCCGGGATCGTCCTCAACACTACCAAGCCCTACCAACTGGATGACTGGATCTCCATCGACGGCACTGAAGGCCGGGTGATTGATATCGACTGGCGTGCCACCCAATTGCAAACCTCCCAGGGCAGTCTGGCGGTGGTGCCCAATTCGTTGGCGGCCAAGGCCAAGATCATCAACTTTTCACGCCCGGCGGATATGTTTGGGCTGTCGGTCAGCCTGCAAGTCAGCCCGCATGCGCGGCCGCAAACCGTGCTGGATGCGCTGGAGCGGGCGATGCAGGGGTGCCGGCCGTTGTTGGCCAAGCCGGCGCCCAGCGTCGCATTCAAGACGTCGGCCAGTGGTGGCGTCGAATATGAGATCAGCGGGTTTGTGCCGGCGATGACGCTCAAGCGTGAGGTGCGTAATCAGCTTTATGATTTGGCGTTCCGGCATTTGCAGGCGGCGGGGGTGAGTTTGTTGTCGGCTGCCGAGAGTAATACGCCGGTGGCGGTTTCGCGGGCGCGGGCGTTGTTGGAGAGTTCTTCGATTTTCTCGACGTTGCGTCAGGAGGAGAAGGAGACGTTCAGCCAGAACATGACGCTGCAAACCTTCCGCGCCGGGGAGATGATTTTGCCGGCCGGGGAGGTGAGTGATCATCTGTTTATCATCGAATCGGGGGTGATTTCGGTGATGTTGACCAAGGCCGGGCACAAGTTTGAAGCCGGGCGGATGGGGCCGGGGGAGGTCATTGGCGAGGCGGGGATTCTCTCGGAGCAGGGCGTGCCTGCGGACTTTTCGGCGAAGACGTTTTGTACGTTGTACCGGATTGAGAAGGAGTATCTGAAGCCTTGTCTGGATGCTCGGCATGACATCAGTGAGGCGATGAAGAGTTTGTTGGATTTCCGGTTGCATGCGGCTCAGAGTTTGACGCAGGAGGCGCCTGTGGTGCCTGTGAAGAAAGGGTTTATGCAGTGGCTCAGGAGTCGGGGCTGATTTTTTGGTGTACATATCCGTTTCTTTGGTAACGGCTGCCTATGGTTTCGCTCTTACAGCGACTCACTTTGGAAAAGCCCCAAAGTAAGCAAAGGGCTCTGCCCCGCCTGTCGGCACCTCGCCCAGGCTCGGTGTTCCCTCACTCCGGCATTGCTCCGCGGGCCGCCGCGACGGGGCGTCCCTGCCCCGTCGCGGCTAAACCGGCGTCCTGCCGGTTTACCCGCTCCTCAATCCCTGCGTTCGGCCTCGGGCTTATTGGGGCAGTCAGAGCCAGATCAAGATCAAAAGCAAGAGCACAGCGGCCTACAGGCCGGCTTGAGTGGTAGAAGCCAGATCAAAAGCGAAAGCCAAATCTGAAACTGATGCAGCTCTGCTTTTCTGTGGGAGCTGGCTTGCCTGCGATGCAGGCAACTCGGTCTCTCAGGTACACCGAGGCGATGCTATCGCAGGCAAGCCAGCTCCCACATTTGACCGTGCTCGCTTTAGATTTTGATTTTGCCTTTGCTTCACACCACTCAAGCCGGCCTGTAGGCCGCTGTGCTGTTGATCTGCTTTTGATCTTGATCTTAGGCGCCCCGTTAAACCACGCTGGCCGAACGCAGGTGGTACGGAGCGGGTAAACCGGCAGGACGCCGGTTTAGCCGCGACGGGGCAGGGACGCCCCGTCGCGGCGGCCCGCGGAGTAGTACCGGAGAGAGGGCACACCGAGCCTAGGCGAGGTGCCGAGTGGTGGGGCAAGAGCCCTTTTGGTTACTTTTGGGGCTCTTTTCCAAAAGTGACCCGCTGTAAGAGCGGAACCCATCTCCGCCATCACCCAAATAACGGATATACACCCCACCCCAGCAACAACCAGCCTACGCAGTCTTCCCGGTATGGTTATTCAGCGAAATAACCTTGGTCTTCCCAAT
>NZ_AHHC01000074.1:0-19086 GCF_000242655.1 Pseudomonas sp. PAMC 25886 | reverse complement strand
TAATGCCGGAGTGAGGGCACACCGAGCCTAGGCGAGGTGCCGAGTGGTGGGGCAAGAGCCTTTTGGTTACTTTTGGGCTTTTCAAAAGTGACCCGCTGTAAGAGCGGAACCGATATCAGCCATCACCCAAATAACGGATACACACACAGCCCGTCACAGCACCAGCCGAACCTCGGCACACAACCCACCGCCATCCCGATTGCTCAGGGTCAACTCCCCGCCAATCGCCACAGCCAGTTGCTGGGCGATCGCCAGCCCCAGCCCGGTGCCCCCCGTGCCGCGATTGCGCGAGCTCTCCACCCGGTAAAACGGCTGCATCACCTGCACCAGTTCATCCTCGGCAATCCCCGGGCCCCGATCCAGCACTTTGATCGACAGCTCCCCGGACGATGTCGAACCCACCTCCATCTGCGCCGCCCCGGCAAATTTCAGTGCGTTGTCCACCAGGTTCACCAGCACCCGGCGCAACGCATGGGGCCGGGTATCCAGCACCACTGCGCTTTTGCCGCTCAGGCTGACTTGCTTGTTCATGTCCTGGTAATCAAACACCAGGCTGTCGAGAAACGCGTCGAGGTTGATCCGGTGGCTGGCTTCGGTCGCGCCATGCACGCTGCGGGCATAGGCCACGCCTTCGCGCACCAGGTGCTCCATTTCCCCCAGGTCGCTCCAGAGCTTTTCCCGGTCTACCGAGTCTTCCATGAACTCGGCACGCAATTTCATGCGGGTGATCGGCGTCTGCAAGTCGTGGGAGATCGCCGCCAGAATCTGCATGCGCTCCTTGAGGTACTCGGCAATCCGCTTTTGCATTTCGTTGAACGCCGCCGCCGCATGCGCCACTTCAGTGGGGCCGGTTTCGTCCAGTGGCGTAGGGTGCGCATTCGGGTCAAGGGTTTCCACCGCCTGTGCCAGGCGTGTCAGCGGGCGGATGGCGATGCGCACGGCGACCCAGGTGCAGACCAGCAGCACCAGCAACTGCAGCACCAGCACCACCGGCAACCAGAAGGCAAACGGGATCGGCTTGGGGTAGACGTCAATGGTGACCGGGCTGCCATCGGCCAGGGTCAGGTGCGCCTGGAAGTGTTTTTGCAGGCCCGGGATGTCGCGAAAGGTCAGCGGGTAATGCTCGCCCAAGGCATCGGAAATCGAGGTCGCGGCCATGGGCACGTCGTCGCTGGCCATCGGCTCGCCGGGTTCGCCGGCATTCAGCAGGTAGCGGTAGGCGTTGCGGTCGAGGCGCGGCAGCCAACTGGCGCGCTCGGCGGCGGGCAGGCGGTCGAGGATCGCGATGGACGTGGATACGTCGTTCTCCAGGTTGCCCAGCATCACGCTGCGGGCGCTCATGTAGCGCTCATAGAACTGCGCGCTGAACGACAGGGCGTTGGCGCACAGCAGGCTGACGATGAAAATCACCGACAGTTGCGCCGCCAGGGTGCGCGGCCAGCGAAACGAAAGGGTCATGCCGAGTCCCCGAGGATTTCCACCGCCAGGGAGAACACATAGCCTTCGCTGCGCACGGTCTTGATGTAGGCCGGCTCGCGGGCGTCATCCAGCAGGCGCTGGCGCAAACGGCTGACCAGCAGGTCGATGGAACGGTCGAACAGGTCCGCGTCCCGGCCCTGGGTCAGGTTCAGCAACTGGTCGCGGTTGAGCACCCGTTGCGGGTGGTCGAGAAACACTCGCAGCAGGCGGTATTCGGCGCCGCTCAAGGCCACCAGGGTGTCGTCTTCGTCCAGCAGATGGCGGGCGGTGGTGTCCAGGCGCCAACGACCAAAGCGGATCAGCCGGCCGCTTTCCGTCACCACCAGGTTCGGCGGCAGCATCCGGGTGCGCCGCAGCACGGCGTTGATGCGGGCCAGCAGTTCACGGGCAGCGAAGGGCTTGACCAGGTAGTCGTCGGCGCCCATTTCGAGGCCGATGATGCGGTCGGTTTCGTCGTTGCGCGCGGTGAGCATCAGGATCGGCGTGGCCTTGTGCTTGCCCACCCGCAGTTCGCGGCACAGCTGCAAGCCGTCGTCGCCGGGCATCATGATGTCCAGCACGATCAGGTCCACCGGCGTGGTGTCCAGGAAGCTGCGCATCTGCCGGCCGTCAGCCACCACGGTGGTACGCAGGCCGTTCTTTTTCAGGTAGTTGCCCACCAGTTCGCGGATCTCCCGATCGTCATCGACAATCAGAATGTGATCGACGTGATCCATGCTGCCTTCCTCGTTGAATAGTCATTGATGCGCAGTCTAGCCACTGCCGGCGGGCTTGCCTTGTGCCCTTTGTATTGCAGTGTATCTGGCGGTGACGAGATACACGTCGACGCAAAAATCCGGGCTTGGCCGACACAATCCGGATACCTCGCAAGGTTCAAATGAGCCCATCGAGGTAATCCGCCTCGGCTCACTTGAACCCCCGGGGAACCGCCCATGAATCTCAAAGCTACCTATGCCGCCTGCCTGTTTGCCGCATTCACTGGCCTGAGCGTTGCCGCCCATGCCGAAACCACCGCCAGCCAGCCGGACATCCACCAGGTGGTGTCGATCTCCGAAGAGGCCGGCGGCGCGCTGTGCGGCATCGTCAACTCGCACCTGACCTACCTCGATTCCGAGGGCCAGCGCCACGTACTCGACTACCGCAAATTTGCCAGCAACTGCCTTGAAGGCAGCTGAGGAGACCGGCCATGAACCCACTCAACAGCTTTCTCAGCGCCCTGGCGTTTTCCATGGCGGGTGTGGCGGCGGATGTGAATGCCGCCACCGCCAAAAAACTCACCGGCAGTGAAACCTGCTTCCAGAATACGCCGCTGGCGCAAAACGGCGCGGGTCGCAAACGCGACGAAACACCCCCGGCCACGAGGTGACACCCATGAACTTCATCCGATACCTGCGCCGCTCAAAAGGCCTGCTCCTGGTGGCACTGGTCGTTGCCCTGGTCGGCGTGCCCAAGGCGGTCAACTACCTGATCAACAACGTCGACGCCGAAAGCTTCAGCCAATCCGAAGAGCGCATGCCGTCCCTGGACGGCGCCGTGGCGTGGCTCAACTCGCCACCGCTGACGGCCGAGGGCTTGAAAGGCAAGGTGGTGCTGGTGGATTTCTGGACCTACGACTGCGTCAACTGCCAGCGCAGCCTGCCGTACGTCAATCAGTGGGCGAAGAAGTACGCCAAGGACGGGCTGGTGGTGATCGGTGTGCACACCCCGGAAAACGCCTACGAGAAAGTCCTGGATAACGTGCGTACTCAGGTCAGGAAACTGGGCATCCAGTACCCGGTGGCCATCGACAACGATTACCGGATCTGGCGCGCCTTCGATAACCAGTACTGGCCGGCCCATTATTTCTTCGACGCTACCGGCAAAGTGCGCTACAGCCATTTCGGCGAGGGCCGCTACGACAACCAGGAGAAAGTCATCCAGGCGTTGCTGGAAGAAGCCAGGGCGGCGAACGCACCCACCTAAGCTAATGCCAAAAAGGTATTTATTGTCGGGTTTTTAGATCGTTTAGCTTCGCCACTCCACCACTATGTTCATGGAGTGAGCTACCGATGTTGCACCCGCTGGCAATCCATACCTTGCCCTTGCTGGACCTGGCGCTGCTCGACGGCACGCCGGCCCAGCGCGGGCAGTTTCTCGATGACCTGCGCCACGCGGCGCGGCATATCGGTTTTTTCTACCTCACCGGCCATGGCATCGACGCCGATTTGCTCACTCGGGTGCAGCAGCAGGCGCGGCAGTTCTTCGCCTTGCCGGAGGCTGACAAACTCGCCGTCGGCATGATCAATTCCCCGCACTTTCGCGGCTATAACCGCGCCGCCTCGGAGATCACTCGTGGGCAGCCGGACCTGCGTGAACAGTTCGACCTCGGCGCCGAGCGCGAGCCGTTGCAACAAGGCCCGAACTCACCGGCCTGGTCGCGCCTGCAAGGTCCCAACCAATGGCCCGCTGCGTTGCCCGAGCTCAAGCCCTTGTTGCTGGCCTGGCAGCAGGCGATGACGCAGATGTCGTTGCGCCTGCTACGGGCCTTTGCCCAGGCCTTGTCGCTGCCGGAAAACGCCTTCGACCCGCTGTACGGCGACAAACCCAACGAACACATCAAGCTGATCCGCTACCCCGGCCGGCATGCCCGGCAAAGTCGCCAGGGCGTGGGTGCCCACAAGGATTCGGGGTTTCTCAGCTTCCTGCTGCAAGACCAGCAAGCCGGCCTGCAAGTGGAAGTGGAGGAGGGCCGCTGGATCGACGCCTCGCCGCGCCCCGACACCCTGGTGGTGAACATCGGCGAATTGCTGGAACTGGCGACCAACGGCTACCTGCGCGCCACGGTGCACCGGGTCGAATCGCCGCCGTTGGGCAGCGAGCGCCTGTCCCTGGCGTTTTTCCTCGGTGCGCAGCTGGACGCGGTGGTGCCGGTGTATCAGTTGCCGCCCGAGTTGCTGCGCGATGCCCACGGCCCCACCAGCGACCCGCGTAACCCGCTGCTGCGGGACGTCGGCTGGAACTACCTCAAGGGCCGCCTGCGTTCCCACCCGGATGTCGCCCAGCGTTTTTACGCCGACGCCACGATTCCCCAAGCCCTGTCCGCCTGATAAGGAACATCACCATGCTCAAGAAAACAGCCCTGGCCCTGGCCGTACTGATTGCGTCGTTCGACGCCCAGGCCGCCGAGGCCCTGCGTGTGGCGGCCGACCCGATTCCCCACGCGCAAATCCTCGAATACGTGCAGAAACTTGACCCGCAGTTGCAGCTGAAAATCATCGAGATCCCCAACGGCGTGAACTCCAACGAGCTGTTGGCTCACGGGGATGTCGACGCCAACTACTTCCAGCACTTGCCGTACCTGCACTCCCAGGAACAGGCCCTCGGCCAGAAATTTTCAGTGGCGGCCACCGTGCACATCGAGCCGCTCGGCATTTATTCCCATCGCCACACCAGCTTTGCCCAGGTGCCGGACAAAGGCACCGTGGCCGTGCCCAACAACGTCACTAACCTGAGCCGTGCGCTGTACCTGCTGCAAGCCAACGGCCTGATCACGCTCAAGCCCGGCTTCAACGACCCGGCCAAGGACCAGGCAACGCCCAAGGACATCGCCGAGAACCCCAAGCACCTGAAGATCCTCGAAATCGAATCGCCACAGATCCCTCGCGCCCTGGATGACGTCGACCTCGCCGTGATCAACGGCAACTACGCGCTGGAAGCCGGTTTGTCGCCGGCCAAGGATGCCCTTGGCCTGGAAAAAGCCCAGGGCAATCCCTACGCCAATATCCTCGTGACCACGCCGAAATTGCAGGACGACCCACGGATCAAACAACTGGCCAAGGACCTGAATTCGCCGGAGGTGGCCGCGTTCATCACCGAGAAATATTCAGGCTCGGTGATTCCGGTAGCCGTCGAATGATCGTCGTCGAGCAGGTCAGCAAGACCTACGCCGACGGGCAGCCGGCGGCGCTGGACAAGGTGTCGTTGCAGATTGCCGACGGTTCGATCTTCGGGATCGTGGGGCGTAGCGGGGCGGGCAAAAGTACCTTGCTGCGCTGCCTGAACCTGCTGGAGCGCCCGACCTCCGGGCGCATCCTCATGGACGGCCAGGACCTGACGCTGCTCAGCGACAAGCAACTGCGCCAGCAACGCCAGCGTATCGGCATGATCTTCCAGGGGTTCAACCTGCTGCATTCACGCAACGTCGCCGACAACGTGGCGGTGCCCCTGGAAATTGCCGGCCAGCCCAAGGCTGAACGCATCGCCCGGGTCAAGGAACTGCTGGAACTGGTGGGCCTGAGTAACAAGGCCCAGGCATTTCCTTCGCAACTGTCCGGCGGGCAGAAGCAGCGCGTGGGCATCGCCCGGGCACTGGCGGCGCGCCCGGATTATTTGCTGTCGGACGAAGCCACCAGCGCCCTCGACCCGGAAACCACCGCGTCGATCCTGGAACTGCTGCGCAGCATCAATCGGCAACTGGGGGTGACCATCGTGTTGATCACCCATGAGCTGGAAGTGGTCAAGGCCATCTGCGACAGCGCGGTGTCCCTGGCCAATGGGCGCGTGGTGGAAAGCGGCAGCCTGATTCAATTGCAGGCCGATCCCGCCTCAAGCCTGGGCCGCTCACTGGCCCCCAACCTGCCAGCGGTGAGGGCGGTATGAAAACCGACTGGAATGACATCCTGCAATTGCTGCTCACGGCCACGGCTGAAACCCTGTACATGGTGCTGCTGGCGGCGGTGTTCACCTTGCTGATCGGCCTGCCTCTCGGCGTGCTGCTGTTTATCAGCCGTCGCGGTGGGCTGTTCCCGCTGCCGCGCCTGAATCGCGTGTTGGGGGCGGTGGTTAACCTGGGGCGCTCATTGCCCTTTGTGGTGATGTTGATTGCCTTGATTCCGCTGACCCGACTGATCGTCGGCACCACCCTGGGCAGCACCGCCGCCGTGGTGCCCATCACGATTGGCGCTTTTC
The DNA here is from genome assembly GCF_000242655.1 of Pseudomonas sp. PAMC 25886. Classification (NCBI taxonomy): domain Bacteria; kingdom Pseudomonadati; phylum Pseudomonadota; class Gammaproteobacteria; order Pseudomonadales; family Pseudomonadaceae; genus Pseudomonas; species Pseudomonas sp. PAMC 25886. Next base: position 12,660 of record NZ_AHHC01000074.1, on the reverse strand, counting down.
CGTTCTTTGCGCGCATCGTCGAAAACGCGTTGGATGAAGTGGACAAGGGGCGCATCGAAGCCATCGTCGCCATGGGCGGGGATATCCGGCACGTGATCCTCAAGGTGCTGTTGCCGGAAGCACTGCCCGCGTTGCTCGCCGGGTTGACCCTGACCCTGGTGATGCTGATCGGTTTTTCCTCCATGGCCGGCGTGATTGGTGGCGGTGGCCTGGGCGACCTGGCGATTCGTTATGGGTACCAGCGTTTCAACAACCAGATCATGGTGGTGACGGTGATTGTGTTGGTGGTGCTGGTTCAGGGTGTGCAAAGCCTGGGGGATCGTTGCGTGAGGTCGCTGGCGCATCGTCGTTAAACGGTTATGTACTAATGAATTTTTAATATTTCTAGTTATATGCGTGACTGAGTAAAGTTCCCCTTCGTACCTTCACCTCGTCGCCGGGAAATACTCTTCATGAACCGTCCCCACGGGCATCCCACGCCGATCCTGACTTTGCCCCAGGGCGAAAAAGACCCGCTGTCGATTCGCGCCAAGGCGTTGGTCTTTGCCGACCCGCGCTCGCTGCAACTGCTTGAGTATTTACAGCGTGTCGGCCCCAGCGAAGCGCCGGTGTTGATCAATGGCGAGACCGGCACCGGCAAGGAACTGGTGGCGCGCTACATCCACAGTGCCAGCGGTCGCACGGGTGCGTTTGTGCCGGTGAACTGTGGCGCCATCAGCGAGAACCTTGCGGAAAGCGAATTTTTTGGGCATGAGGCCGGTTCGTTTTCCGGGGCCTCGGGGCGGCGGATCGGCTGGTTTGAAGAGGCTGACGGTGGCACGTTATTTCTCGACGAAATCGGTGACTTGCCGCTGCCGTTGCAGGTGAAACTGCTGCGGGTGTTGCAGGAGCAGGAAGTGGTGCGGGTGGGGTCGCGCAAGCCGATCAAGATCAATATCCGCCTGGTAACCGCCACCAACATCGACCTGGAGCAGGCGGTGGAGGCGGGTAACTTTCGTCTCGATTTGTTCTATCGCATCAACGTTGCGCAGGTGCAGGTGTTGCCCTTGCGTGAGCGGCCGCTGGATATTCTGCCGCTGGTTGAGCACTTTCGTCGGCTCTACAGTGCCAAGTTGAAAATCGCCGAGCCGATGTTGTCGGAGTCGGCGACTCAGGCGCTGCTGGATTATCCGTGGCCGGGGAATATTCGTGAGCTGGAGAATGTGGTGCACCTGGCGCTTTTGGTGGCTGGGGATAAGCCGATCATGCCGTCGCACCTGAAGTTTTCTGCGGGGTTGAGTGCGATGCATGCCAGCGTTAACAGCGGGGCGCCGAGGATTCCCCAGGAGGTGGTGCGTGAGCAGTTGCTGCGGTTGTTCGAGGTGCCTGGGGATTCGTTGTTGCACGATATTGAGGATTTGATCGTGCGGGAGGCGTTTGGGTTTTGTGGGTTTAATCAGTTGCGTACGGCGGAGTTGTTGGGGGTTACGCGTAATGCTATGCGGACGCTTTTGGTGAATCATGGGATGCTCAAGGGGCGGGTTAAACCCTGATTTTTTGGTGTACATATCCGTTGTTCAGGTAACGGCTGCTTATGGTTTCGCTCTTACAGCGAGTCACTTTGGAAAAGCCCCAAAGTAACCAAAGGGCTCTGCCCCGCCTGTCGGCACCTCGCCTAGGCTCGGTGTTCCCTCACTCCGGCATTGCTCCGCGGGCCGCCGCGACGGGGCGTCCCTGCCCCGTCGCGGCTAAACCGGCGTCCTGCCGGTTTACCCGCTCCTCAATCCCTGCGTTCGGCCTCGGGCTTATTGGGGCAGTCAGATCAAGATCAAAAGCAAGAGCACAGCGGCCTACAGGCCGGCTTGAGTGGTGGTAGAAGCCAGATCAAAAGCCAAAGCCAACGCGAAAACCAAATCTGAAACTGCTGCGGCTCTGCTTTTCTGTGGGAGCTGGCTTGCCTGCGATGCAGACACCTCGGTTTTTCAGATGCACCGAGGCGAGGCCATCGCAGGCAAGCCAGCTCCTACATTTGGACCGTGCCCGCTGTAGATTTTGATTTTGATGTTGCCTTTGCTTCAAACCACTCAAGCCGGCCTGTAGGCCGCTGTGCTGTTGATCTGCTGTTGATCTTGATCTTAGGCGCCCCGTTAAACCACGCTGGCCGAACGCAGGTAGTACGGAGCGGGTAAACCGGCAGGACGCCGGTTTAGCCGCGACGGGGCAGGGACGCCCCGTCGCGGCGGCCCGCGGAGTAATGCCGGAGTGAGGGCACACCGAGCATTAGCGAGGTGCCGAGTGGTGGGGCAAGAGCGTTTTGCTTACTTTTGCGCTGTTCAAAAGTGAGCCGCTGTAAGAGCGGAACCAATTTAAGCCATCACCCAAATAACGGATATGTACTCACCCCCGGCTCACCTCAGCATCCCGCGCCAAAGCACCTATCCTGCGCAACAGGGGCAACACCTCGGCCCCCACGTGTATCGACTCTTCCAAATGCGGAAACCCGGACAAAATAAAGCTGTCCACCCCCAGCTGGTGATACTCCTCGATCCGCTCCGCCACCCGCTCATAACTCCCCACCAACGCCGTCCCGGCCCCACCACGGACCAGTCCCACCCCGGCCCAGAGGTTGGCCGAAACCTCCAACTCCCGCGCCCCACGCCCACGGCCTTTCATCAACTCGGTCTGGCGACTCTGCCCCACCGATTCGTACTTGGCCATTTGCCGTTGCGCCTGGTCAATGGCGTCCTTGGGAATCTCCTCCAGCAGCCGCTCAACATGCGCCCAGGCCGCCTCGTCGGTGCGATCAGCAAAGATGTGCAAGCGCAACCCAAAGCGCAACGTGCGCCCCTGCAACGCGGCCAACTCGCGCATCCGCACCACCCGCTCGGCAATCATCGCCGGCGGCTCACACCACATCAGGTACGTCTGCCCATGGGCCGCTCCCACCTGCTCGGCCGCCTCGGAGGCCCCGCCAAAATAGATCGCCGGCACCTCGGCCCCCGGTGCCACCGGGGTGTTGATGCCGCTGCGGTAATACCGCCCCGGATGCGTCGGCTGCTTGCCAGCCCACACCGCCTGGAACACCTGCAAGAACTCGGCAGTCCGCGCATAACGCTCATCATGCTCAAGAAAATCCCCCAGCGAACGCTGCTCAAAGCGGCTGGACCCCGTCACCACATGCAGCGCCAGCCGGTTCTCGCTGAGCAATTGCAAGGTCGCCGCACGGTGAGCCGTGTAGGCGGGCAGTTCCATGCCGGGGCGCAAGGTCAGGAGGAATTTCAGCCGCCGCACTTCCTGGGCCAGCACGGCGGTGATCAGCCACGGGTCTTCGAAGCCACTGGCGGTGGGCACCATGATCCCGTCGAACCCGGCCTGTTCGGTGGCCCGTACGATCTGGCGCAGGTAGTCGAGGGTCGGCGCGCGTTCGCCTTGCTGGAACAGCCCGACCTTGGGCAGGCCACTGCTGGTGAGGTGGCGACCGTCGCCGTTGGTGGGCAGGAACCAGTCGAGCTGGATCGGTGGGCGAACCTCAGTGTTCATGGTGCAGGCGCTCCTTGCGCAGGCCGTGTTGAAAAAGCAACGGCAGGATCTGTTCCCCGAAACGCAGCACTTCGCTGACCGCCGGGCCGCCTTGCAGGATGATGTGGCCCAGGCCCAGGCCGTGCAGTTCCTGCAGGCGCGTGGCGATTTGACGGGGCGTGCCCACCAGGATCAATGGCTGGCCGGGGTGCAGTTGCAGCAGGTTCGGGTGGATCTCCCACTGGCGCAACGGGTGACGGTCCCGGGGCACGGTGGCGATGCGGTGGTTGGGCAGGTCCTGGGTTGGCAGCAGCGCGGCGGCGGTTTCCCACGCCAGGTCTTCGCTGTCGCCGATGATCAGGCCAAAGGTACAGGCAAAGGCCAGGCTCGGTTGAAGCTGGCGCCAGCGCTGTATTTCCTGGGCCAGCCACTGCGGATGCCCGGGCCGCAACAGGCAGACTTGGGCGTGCCCCGCCACCAGCGCGTGGCTTTGGCTGTCGTCCAGCACCAGTGGCGGGGCGGGCAGCTCACGGCGGGCGACGCCGGCGTTTTCCAGTTGGAAGTAGCGGCCTTGATAATCCAGGCCGCCGTCATTCGGGGCCAGCAGTTGCTGGAGGATTTCCAGGTATTCGCCGATGCGCTCGCTGCGCTGGTCGCGGTTCAGCCATTCGCCAAAAGCGCTGCGCAGGCTGCCTTGTTCGCCGTCGGGCAAGTGCAGGCGCACCCGGTGGCTGCTGATGGATTGCAGGCTTTGCAGGGTGGTGGCCAGGGCGGCCGGCAGCATGACTTCCGGCGGCACGCTGACCGACAACTGTACCCGCCGGGTGTGGGCGCACAGTGCCGCCGCCACCCCGAGGCTGTCGGCGCACAGGGCGCCGCCGGGGATCCACAGGCCGTCGATGCCGGCGTATTCCACCGCCTGGGCCAGCTGGATCCATTGCCCCGGCCGCGCCGCCCAGTCGGGGGTGCAGAGGGGCATCAACCAACTGAATTCAAGGGGCATGTACGGGCTCCATTTCGAAGGACTTGATCATCCTACTCTCGTCCTCGCCATCCGAGGGCCGGGGCGATGTCCCGGGCGATGATTTCCAGGCGCTTGAGGATCTGCGCCTGGGTCGAGCTTTCGGCCTGGACCACGGCGATCACGTAGTCAGCATAGGGCAGCAGCGACGGGTCCCGTTGCAGGCTTTCGATCACTTCGTCGGGATGGCCGTGGTGCACGTTCATCAGGCGCAGGTGTTCCTGCAAGTCCACGGCTTGATCAATCAAGCCTTCCCGTTGCAGGCGCGGGATGTGCCGCTCGATATCCACTGCCAGTTCCGCTTGGGCGCTGGCACGGTCGGGTGCCGGGAAAATTGCGCGCACCACGCCGATACGCGGTGGCCGGTCGGTGCGGGTCCAGGCGTTCAGGTAGGCGTCGGCCAAGGGTTTCTGCACCGTCAGCGGGTCGTGGGTGGCGGTGCCCAGCAGCAGGCCGTTGCCTTGGCTCGCGGTGTAGGCCGCGCCTTCGAGACTGCCATGGGAGTGCCACAAGCGGCTGCTCAAGCCGGTCGCTGGCGGTTGCAGGGTTAATGGGGTGTGGGGCGTCAGCGGCTCGCCGTCGAGTAGCTGCTGGACCTGCTGCTGGTGGTCGCTGAAGTCGACCTGGCGTTGCAGGGCGTCGCGGCCAAAGGCGCTGAAATTGTCGAGGTTGGCGCCGCCGCTGCCCAGGCCCAATTGCACCCGGCCGCCGCTCAGCGCGTCGAGCACGCTCGCGTCTTCCGCCAGGCGGATCGGGTCTTCGAAGGGCAGCACGATCACCCCGGTGCCCAGCTCGATATGCCGGGTGCGCTCGGCCACCGCTGCGAGCAATACCAGCGGCGACGGCAGCCGGCCAAAGCCGTTGCTCAGGTGGTGCTGGGCAATCCAGCCACCGTCAAAACCCAGGGCTTCGGCGACTTCGAATTGTTCGATCAGGTCGCGATAGACCTGCTGTGGATCATCGCCAAAGGCGTGGCTGAGAAAGCCCAGTTTGAAGCTCATGACAGGGTTCCTTGAGGCAGGGTGGGCTGCCAGCCCAGGGCCGGGGCGATCTGTTCGCTGATGATTTCCAGCGCACGAATCGCATCACGCAGCGGGGTGCTGGCGGTCTGTACTTGCAGCACCAGATGATCGTTGGCGGTCAGGGTCGGGCCTTGCTGCAACTGCTCGATAATCTGTTCGACAGGGCCGTGCAGGATCCCGAGGCGCTTGAGGGTGGTGTCGAAGTCATCGTCGACCGGCGCCTTGTACACGCCGATGCTTTGCTGGCGCTGCACGTAGGCCTGGATGTCCTTGCGTGTGGCGGCGTCCGGGTTCGGGATCAGCGCCTGGACCCGGGCGATGCGGGGCGCAGTGCCGTTGTCGCCGGTCCAGGCGTTGCGATAGCGGTTGACCAGCTCCACCGAGGCTTCGGGCGGCAGGTGCGGGTTGGGCGCCATGATCAGGCCGTGGCCACGTTCGGCCACCAGTTCCACCCGTGACGTGGCTTCCCAGAGGCGGTGCCCGAGGCCGGCGGCCCGTGGCAGCAAGCGCGAGCCGCTGTCGGTCAGTGGCGCGTTGCCCAGAGCGTGGAGCAACTGTTGCAGGTGCTGCTCATAGTCGCGATGGCGCGCGTGCGGCTCGCGGCCGAACGCCGTAAAGGTCTCGGGATCGAAGCCCGCGCCCAGGCCCAGTTCCAGCCGGCCATTGCTCAACAAGTCCAGCACCGAGGCGTCTTCCGCCAGGCGCAGCGGCGCTTCCTGGGGCAGCACGATAATCCCGGTGCCCAGGCTGATCCGTCGGGTGCGTTGGGCGATGGCGGCAAGCAGAACCAGGGGCGAGGGCAGGCGGCCGTTCTCGCTGGCGAAGTGGTGCTGCGCCACCCAGCCACTGTCGAAGCCCAGTTCTTCAGCGACCTTGAACAGCTCCAGCGTGTCGCGGTAGACCTTGGGATCGAAGCCCGGGCTGTAGACCCGGCTGAGAAACCCCAGGGAAAAACGGGAACTCATGGCTGCACCTCGCGGGCCAGTTGTTTTTGCAGCGCGGGGCCGGCATTGATCGACTCCGGCAGGCCGCTGAACGGGCTGATGGTCAGGTAACCCTTGTTCAGCCATACCGCTTCATCCTGCTTCTGTTGCTCGGCGGTGGCGGCGGGGCTGTACTGGAAGCCAATGCCAGGTTTGCCCGGCAGCTTGAATTGCTTGAGGTCGTCGGTGTACACCGCTTCAAAGCCCACGTAGCTGCCGATGCGGGTGAGTTTCACGCCCTTGATCTGCGGGTCTTTTGGCAGGTTGATGTTCAGGCCCAGGCCCTTGGGCAAGAGCGCGCCGTCGGGTTGGCGATGCTGGTCCAGGGCGTTGACCAGCTTCGCCACCAGCAGCGCCGCGCGCTGTGGGTCGGTCTCTTTCAAATCGGTGCTGACCGCCAGCGCCGGAATGCCCGCCTGCACCGCGACACTCGCGACGTTGAACGTGCCGGAGGCGCTGTTGATCGCCCCCAGGTTATTCCCGGGGTTGGGGCCGACGATCACCAGGTCGGGATGGGGCATGACTTTTTTCAGGCCCATCAGCAAGGCCATCACCGGCGTGCCGCTGATCTCGATCTGCACGTTTTTACCCGCGCACTCGGGGCTTTGGCACACGCCGTTTTCGGTGGTGCTGATGTAGTAACTGTCGGGGTAGGCCGGGTCGTCGTCATGGCCAACACTGACTTCGCGGCCAAAGAAAAACGCGCCGCCCCGGGCGCTCTGGTCGGCTTGCGGCGCGGCAATCCGCACCGTATGCCCCTGGGCCTTGAGCTCGGTGTACAGGGCGCGAATGTTGGGGTGCTGATAGCCGTCGTCGTTGCTCAGCAAGATGTTCAGGGCGAAGGCCTTCGAGGCGACCAGGCTGCCGAGCGCCAGCATCCATGCGCTGTGCTTCATGGTTTGACTCCTTGGGTAAAGCGGTTGGCCGGGCGCGGCAGGCCGAGGTTTTCCCGCAGGGTGGTGCCTTCGTATTCGGTGCGGAACAGCCCGCGTTGTTGCAGCAGCGGAATCACCTTCTCGACGAACAGGTCGATGCCGCCCGGGAAGTACGGGAAGAACACGTTAAAGCCGTCACAGGCACGGGCTTCGAACCACTGCTCGAAGAAGTCCGCGATGTCTTCGGCGGTGCCGATCACCGGGTTGCCGGCGGTCAGGTGCAGGTACAGCTGGCGGATGCTCAGGTTCTGGCTGCGGGCCAGTTCCAGCAATTTGTCGCGACGGCTGCCGCGCTGGCCTACCGGGGTTTCCGGCAGCGGGCCGTCGAGGTCGTAGCCCGACAGGTCGATGTCATCGCCCAGGGTATCGGCCAGGAAACGCAGGCCCAGCACCGGGTCCACCAGGGCCTGGAATTCTTCGAACAGCGCCTGGGCCTGTTCGCGGGTTTCGCCGATAAACGGGGTGACACCGGGCAGGATCTTGACGTGGTCGGGGTCACGGCCAAAGGCGGTGGCGCGTTGCTTGATGTCCTGATAGAACGCCTGGGCGCCGGCCAGGTCATGGTTGACCGCAAAAATCAGCTCGGCGACGCGGGCGGCGAGGGCCTTGCCCGGCTCCGACGCACCCGCTTGTACCAGCACCGGATGGCCCTGTGGCGGGCGGGCGACGTTGAGCGGGCCGCGCACGGAAAAGTGTTCGCCGCGATGGTTCAGGGTGTGCAGCTTGGCCGGGTCGAAGTACTCGCCGCTGGCCTTGTCGCGGGTGAAGGCGTCGTCGTCCCAGCTGTCCCACAGGCCCTTGACCACATCGTGGAATTCTTCGGCGCGCTGGTAACGGTCGCCGTGGTCGATATGGGTTTCGCGGCCGAAGTTCCAGGCTTCATCCGAGACCACTGAGGTCACCAGGTTCCAGGCGGCGCGGCCCTTGGACAAGTGATCCAGGGAGGCGAACTTGCGGGCGATATGGTACGGCTCGTTGTAGCTGGTGGTGGCGGTGGCGATCAGGCCGATGTGGGTGGTGACGGCGGCAAGAGCGGCCATCAGTGTGAGGGGTTCGAAGTGTTCGGCCCTTGCCGTTCGGCTGAGTGCATCGTGATGATGGCCCCACAGTGCGACCACGTCTGCGACGAACAAGGCGTCGAATTTGCCGCGTTCGGCGGTTTGCGCGATGTGCTTGAACAGCTCGAAATCCAGGCTGGCATCCGCTTGTGCCAGCGGGTGGCGCCAGGCCGATACGTGGTGGCCGCTGTTGGCCAGGAAGGCCCCCAGCTTGAGTTGATCGGTACGTCGGGTCATGGACAGGCTCCCGGAAAAGGTCAGGCGCGGGACCGGCGAACCGGCCCCGCGGGCTGGGTCAGAAGGCGTACGTCACGCCGGTGTACCAGTAGCCACCGGTGGTGCCGTAAGGCGAAAAAGTGCCGTACGGGAAGCCGCCGGAGCTGCTCACCAGGTCGGTGCGTTTCGGGTACTTGTTGAACAGGTTGTTGGCGCCGGCATTCAGGGTCACCGCCTTGGTCAGGTGGTAGTCGATGTTCAGGTCGGTGATCCAGGTCGGCGCGAAGTTGCGGTCGTAAATCTCGGCGGTGCCGTACTCGGTGTACGAGCCGTAGCGGGTCAGGTTGAGGCTGGTTTCAACTTTGTCGTAGGTCCAGGTGGTGCCCAGCAGCAGTTTGGATTGCGGCAGGCCGTACTTGAGGTTGCCCTGGCGCTGACGGTCATAGCCACCGTCCGGGCCGAGGGCCTGGGCGGCCACGGCGGAGGCGTGGATCGAGTCGATCTGGGTGGTGTTCCAGTTGAACCCGGCGCTGTATTTCAGGCTGCCATAGGCACCGATGTCCTGGCGGTAGTCACCCACCAGGTCGACGCCACGGGTGGTGGTGTCGAGGGCGTTGGTGAAGTAGGTGACTGCCTGGTTCGGGTTGAGGCCGGCGGCCGCGAGGATCGCGCTGATCTGCGGGGTGCCGCCGAGGTAGCCGGTCTGGGCGATGCGGTCCTTGATCACGATCTGGTAGGCATCCAGGGTGATGTTGGTGTTATCGGTGGGTTGCAGGGTCAGCCCGACACTGTAGTTGGTCGACTTTTCCGGCTTGAGGGTGGTCGCACCCAACGCCTTGGCCACGTCGGAATTCACCGCCACGTTGCGGTAGTCGAACAGCTGGCCGTTGACGCTGGTTTGCGAGGTGGAGCTGTAGATCTGCTGGGCCAGGGACGGCGCACGGAACCCGGTACTGAAGGTACCGCGCACGGCCAGGATCGGCGTCAGCTGGTAGCGGGTGGAGATCTTGCCGTTGGTGGTGGTGCCCGAGCCATCGTTGTAGTGCTCGTAGCGTCCGGCCAGGTCCACGTGCCATTTATCCGTGAAGTCCTGGCCGACTTCGCCGTAGCCCGCGAGGCTGATGCGGCTTTTTTCGGCCGCGTCGGCCGGGGTGGTGCCCGCACCGGAAATGGTCCCGGGTGGAATAATCGCGCCGTTGGCGCCGGTGTCGAACGGCCCGCTGGCGTAGGAGGCGAGGTCACCCTTGCCGATCTTGTAGTCTTCGTAACGCTGTTCCAGGCCCCAGGAAATCTGCGTCGGCTTGTACAGGCCGAGGTCGAAGGCGCGGGTAAGGTCGAGGTTGTTGGTCCACTGGCTGAAGGTTTTCACGCCGGTGTCTACCGAGGTCGGCGAGGTGGGGCCGTAGCTCAGGTTATAGGTGTCGGTGAGGGTGGCCCGGGCATGGTCCTGGCCGTAGGTGCTCGACAGGTCATAGTCCCAGCCGGCCGCCTGGCCCTTGCCGCCGAATGCCACCTGGAAGTCGTCTTCGATGAATCGCAGGTTGTCTTCGATACCTTCCGGGTACGGCGTCTGGATGCCGTTGAAACTGCCCGGCTGGTGGAAGGCCAGGGGTTTTTCCGAGTTGCGGTGGGTGTAGGTCGAGAACGAGTACAGGGTCAGCGCGTCAGCGACCGGCAGTTCGGCGTTGTAGCCCAGGCTGAAGTTCTTCGCCTCGGGCAGGCCGGTGCCGTAGTAGGTGTGGCGTTGGCTGGTGTTGCCGGCACTGTCGGTGTAGGGCGCAGCGTCGGAACGGTCCGAAACGTTCTGTTTTTTCACGTCCAGGGCGAGGTTGATGAAACCGTCGTTGGGCAGGGCCAGGCCGACGTTGCCGGTCTGGCGCACGGTTTCGCCGTCGCCGTTTTCATAGTTCTGGCCGTAGGTGGTGGACAAGCTGCCGCCGTGGTCGGTCTGCTTGAGCACAATGTTGATCACGCCGCCGATGGCGTCCGAGCCATATTGCGCCGAGGCCCCGTCACGCAGGACTTCGATGTGATCCACCAGGGCGGTGGGGATCATGTCCAGGTCCACCGGTTGTGAGCCGGAGTTGAGGGAGGTGGCGTTGTTCAACAGCGCGCTGTTGTGGCGGCGCTTGCCGTTGACCAGCACCAGCACCTGGTCACCGTTCAGGCCGCGCAGGCTGATGGGGCGCACGATCGAGGTCGAACCGAAGCCCGACGAGGCCGGCTGGTTGAGCGACGGCAGCACCTTGCTCAGGGCGCGGGTCAGGTCGCCCTGGCCGGTGGCGAGCAACTGCTTGGAGGAAATCACATCCACCGGCGCCGGGCTCTCGGCCAGGGTGCGCGCCTGGCCACGGTTGCCGATCACCACGACGGTGTCCAGCGGGTTGTCGCTGGCCGGGGCATCGGCGGCGAGGGTCAGGCTGCTGTAACTGGCGGCCTCGCACACGGCGAGGAACAACAGGGTATGGGCGAAGGCCTTGCCGGGTTGGCGGCGGCCTGCGACGCGTGATGGATTCATGATGTGCGACACTCCAGTGTGGTTAGGCGACGAGCCTTGTTCGAGGGCGGCTTGTTGAGTTCAAGCTCTGGTGGAGGCAGGAGAGCAAAGGCTGTGCCATCGCTGAAAAGTCTTGGATTACAAGGGGTTGTTGGCGGGACGGGGCGGTGGGTGGTGTTTTTCTAACAGGCGGGAGGGCAGGGTGTTGGTTTTTGTGCAGGGGATTTTTCTGCGAAGCTGCCCGCGTACGCTGGGGCGGGGAAACGCCTCCTTGGCACACCCCTTGCTCTCCCCACGCCATACCTAAACCCAAGGAAGCTTTTCTGTATGCCTAGACCCGGCCCGCGCAACGCCCTCACTGATATTCCCGGCCTGGAGGTTGGCCACGCCACAGACCTGCACGCCGACACCGGCGTCACGGTGATCCGCCCGGATGGTTTCTGGACTGCCAGTATCGACATTCGCGGTGGCGGCCCTGGCGGTCGCGAAACAGCGGCGCTGGAGCCCGAGAACATGGTCGGCCAGCTTCACGCCCTGGTGTTTGCCGGTGGCTCGGTGTTTGGCCTGGGGGCCGCCGACGCGGTGGCGGCGAAACTGTCCCAGGACCAGGTGGGGTTGCATTTGAAGCCGGGTGCACCGGCGATTCCTATCGTGCCGGCGGCGGTGTTGCATGACCTGGCCAACGGTGGCGACAAGGATTGGGGCCTGGAGCCGCCGTATCGGCGGCTGGGGTTTGAGGCGCTGGCCAATGCCGGGCCGGACTTTGAACTGGGCTCGGTCGGGGCCGGGCGTGGGGCCATGGCCGGCGTGTTGAAAGGTGGGCTGGGTACGGCGTCCCTGGATTTAGGGGATGGCCTGGTGGTTGCCGCCTTGGTGGTGGCGAACCCGATTGGGTCGGTGTACATGCCCGATGGCGAGACGTTCTGGGCCTGGCCGTGGGAGGTGGCGGGGGAGTTTGGCGGGGCGCGGCCGGTGACACCGATGGACTGCAGTGACCCGATGCCGGAGTTGTCGCGGCTGGATTCCATGGGGCGTTTGCAAGCGGGGGCCAACACCACGTTGGTGGTGGTGGCGAGTACGGCGCGGTTGACGGTGGCGGAGTGCAAGCGGGTGGCGATCATGGCTCAGGACGGGATTGCCCGGGCGGTGCGGCCGGCGCATTTGCCGTTTGATGGGGATACGGTGTTTGCGTTGGCCTCCGGGGCGGTGGAGTTGACGGATGGGCCGCGGCGGCAGGTGGAGATTGGGCGGATTGGGTCGGCGGCGGCTGACTGCGTGGCTCGGTCGATTGCCCGGGGGGTGTTTGCTGCGCGGGCTTAGGTTGGGGTGTATATCCGTTGTTTTTGTTATGGCCGCTTAGGGTTTCGCTCTTACAGCGACTCACTTTGGAAAAGCCCCAAAGTAAGCAAAGGGCTCTGCCCCGCCTGTCG
>NZ_AHHC01000075.1:0-10323 GCF_000242655.1 Pseudomonas sp. PAMC 25886 | reverse complement strand
CGGTGTGTCTGATGTACCGAGTTGTCTGCATCGCAGGCAAGCCAGCTCCCACATTTGACCGTGCCCGCTCTGGCTGTAGATTTTGATCTTGATGTTGCCTTTGCTTCACACCACTCAAGCCGGCCTGTAGGCCGCTGTGCTGTTGATCTGCTTTTGATTTTGATCTTAGGCGCCCCGTTAAACCACGCTGGCCGAACGCAGGTAGTACGGAGCGGGTAAACCGGCAGGACGCCGGTTTAGCCGCGACGGGGCAGGGACGCCCCGTCGCGGCGGCCCGCGGAGTAATGCCGGAGTGCGGGCACACCGAGCCTAGGCGAGGTGCCGAGTGGTGGGGCAAGAGCCTTTTGGTTACTTTTGGGCTCCTTTCAAAAGTGACCCGCTGTAAGAGCGGAACCCATAGCCGCCGTTACCTAAATAATGGATATGTACTCACCCCAGCACACACCAACAGAACCCTCAGCTCCCACATTAGACAGTCGCCATCGTTTGAGAACGCACCGGACTCATCGCCGCCATCGCCACCGAAGTCGCCGCCGTGCGCGTCTCCACCCCCAACTTCACATACACATGCTCCAGATGCTTGTTCACCGTCCTCGGGCTCAACCCGAGAATGTCGCCAATGTCCCGATTGGTCTTGCCACACGCCACCCAGCGCAGCACTTCCACTTCCCGTTCCGTCAATTGAAACCGCGCCGAGAGCAGCTTGTGCGCCGGCTCATCGTCCAGGGTGATCACGCTCGGCTGCGTCGCCGCCCGCGCCGACAGCAAAATCCGCGAGGTGCGCAAATGCGCCGCCACCCGCGCCAGCACCTCATCAGTCTGGATCGGCTTGGTCACGTAATCACTGCCACCCACCTCAAACCCCTGCACCACATGCTTGCTGTCGGTCAGCCCGGTCATGAACACCACCGGAATGTCCGCGCTGGCCGGTTGCGCCTTGAGCCGGCGGCAGGTTTCAAAGCCGTCCAGGCCAGGCATCACCGCGTCCAGCAGGATCAGGTCCGGGCGCCGGCGTTGCACGCGGTTCAGCGCGCTGAGGCCGTCCAGCGCCACCAGCACCATGTAGCCGGCGTCGTCCAGCGCGTCGGAGAGCATCGCCAGGTTGTCCGGGGTGTCGTCGACAATCAGCACCACGCCGGGCTCAGCGCTGCGGGTCAAGGCATTCATCTTCGGCCTCCTTCAGGATTCGGTTGAGTTCTTCCAGGCGAAAGCTTTTCAGCAGTGCCCGAAGCTTGTTGATGAACGGCGTGGTGCCTGGGCTTTCCAGCACGATCGCGTCGAGCTTTTCATGCAGGCCACGCACGTAGCCGATGGCGCTCAGTTCGGCGAGCACGGCGAGGTCTTCGGCACTCGGCAGCACGCCCGGTGTGGCGACCGGCGCGACGATTGGTGCTCTGCGCCGCAGCCACTGCAGATCCAGGTGCAGTTGCAGGCGCCCGAGCAATTCCGGCGTGCGCACCGGCTTGGCCAGGTAGTCGTTGCAGGCGCTGGCGATGCTGCGTTCACGGTCGTCGGTAAAGGCGTTGGCCGAGATCACGATGATCGGCGCGGTAGACAGCGCGTTACGCCGGATCATCCGGCTGGTGGCCCAGCCGTCCATGGTCGGCATCGACAGGTCCATCAGGATCAGGTCCGGCGACAGCAGCGCTACCTGGCGGATCGCCTCCTGGCCGTTACTCGCCTGTGACACCTCAAAGCCCAAAGGCGTGAGCATGCCGCTGAGCACCTTGCGATGGTCCACATGGTCATCCACCACCAGGATGCGCCGCCGTTCGCCGTGGTAGCCGATGATGTCGTGCTCCACATGCACCACCGCCTGCGGCACCCGGACCTGGGACAGGAACAGCCGCACCTGGAAGCAGGTGCCCTTGTCCAGTTCGCTGACCACCCGCAATTCGCCGCCCATCAGCGAGGTGAGCATGCGGGTGATGGTCAGGCCGAGGCCCACGCCCTTGTCCTGGCGCATCAGGTCGCCGCGTTCGAACGGCTGGAAAATCCGCTCGATCTGCTCGGGGTCAATGCCGATGCCGGTGTCGATAATTTCGAAGTTGGCGGTTTCGCGCATGTAGCTGACCCGCAGGCGCACCTCGCCGCTGTCGGTGAAGTTGATCGCGTTGCCCAGCAGGTTGATCAGGATCTGCCGCACGCGTTTTTCATCGCCGCGCACCACGGCAGGGATCTTGCCCACGCAGTCCAGGCGAAAGCGCAGGCCCTTGTCTTCGGCCTGGGGGGTGAACATTTGCTCCAGGTCGTGGATCAGCTCCGGGAAGGGGATTTCGGTGAGTTCCAGGCGCAACTTGCCGGCCTCGATCTTGGCCACGTCCAGCAGCCCGTCGATCAGCGACAACAGGTGCGAGCCGCTGCGCAGGATGGTCGCCAGGGCGTCCTGATGCTGCTCGGGCATGGCGCTGTCGCGCTGCAGGATCTGGGTGAAGCCGAGGATGCTGTTGAGCGGTGTGCGCAGCTCGTGGGACAGCCCGGTGACGTAGCGGCTCTTGGCCGCGTTCGCCGCTTCCGAGGCTTCCTTGGCCTGTTGCAGAGCCTGGTCGGTGAGGCTGTGGGCGGCGATCTCCTGCATCAGCAGCGAGGTTTGCCGGTCGGACTCTTCCTGGGCGACGCGCCGGCTTTCACGGGTCAGCACCACCCACCAGGCGAGCACGGCAGCCAACACCGAGAGCGTGAGGAACGCCTTGAAAAACGCCTGGTACAAGGTTTGCGAATGGGGCAAGCCCTGGGCCGCCTGCATGTAGATCAGGGCCAGTGCCCCGGCCAGCATCAGCACCAGCGCCAGTAACAAGCCGAGGTAGTGCGCCAGCCGGGTATGCAGGCGTGGCACCAACGTGGTCGGCAGCAACCAGCGCAATACGCCTTCGAACTGGCTGGCGAGGCGGGCGTGGGGTTTGCAGCGGTCGCCGCAGCGCGCATCCAGGGAGCAACACAGCGAGCAGATCGGCGTGCTGTAGGCCGGGCAGAACGCCATGTCGGCGGTTTCAAACGGGTTGCTGCACAGCCCGCAGATCACCAGGCCGGTGCCGGGTTGCGGGTGAATCAATTGTGCCTCGCTGCTGCGCGCAATGTAGTAGCGGCCCTTGGTCAGCCACGCCAGCAGCGGCGCCATGACCAGCGCGGTGCCCAGCGCGACAAACGGCGGCGCCGCCTGGGACAGGGCGCCGAACAGGCCGAAGTGGGCGAGGATCGACAGCAGCGAGGCAATCAGCATCGACCCGACGCCCACCGGGTTGATGTCGTAGAGGTGCGCGCGCTTGAACTCGATGTGCTTGGGCGACAGGCCCAGGGGTTTGTTGATCACCAGGTCCGCCACCAGGGTGCCGATCCACGCGATGGCGATGTTGGCGTAGAGCCCCAGCACCTGCTCGATCACATCGAACACCCCCAGCTCCATCAGCATCAGCGCGATGGCGACGTTGAACACCAGCCACACCACACGGCCGGGGTGGCTGTGGGTCACGCGGGCGAAGAAGTTCGACCAGGCCAGGGAGCCGGCGTAGGCGTTGGTCAGGTTGATTTTCATCTGCGAGATGAACACGAACAGCACCATTGCCCCCAAGGCCCATTCGGGGGAGGAGAACACATAGCCGAACGCGACGAGGTACATCTGGGTCGGCTCGGCGGCGCGCTCCATGGGGATTTCATGTTGCAGGGCAAGGAAGGCCAGGAACGCCCCCGCGAACATCTTCAGGGCGCCCGGCACGATCCAGCCGGGCCCGGCGCATAAGAGCGCTGCCCACCAGCGTTTGCGGTTGGCGGCGGTTTTTTCCGGGAGGAAGCGCAGGTAGTCCACCTGTTCGCCAATTTGCGTGACCAAGGAAAGTGCCACGGTGCAGGCGGCGCAAAACGACAGCAGATTGAAGTCGCCGCCGTCGCTGCTGCGGCCGACGAAGCTGGTCCAGTCGCTGAAGGCCTCGGGGTTTTTCCACAGTACGAAGCCGTAAGGCAGCACCAACAGCACTAGCCACAGCGGTTGGGTCCACAGTTGCAGGCGGCTGATCAGGGTCACGCCGTAGGCCACCAGCGGGATCACCAGCAGTGAACAGATCACATAGGCAATGGCCAGCGGGATATGGAAATACAACTCCAGGGCCAGGGCCATGATCGCCGCTTCGAGGGCGAAGAACAGGAAGGTGAAGCTGGCGTAGATCAGCGAGGTGATGGTGGAACCGATATAGCCGAAGCCCGCGCCGCGGGTCAGCAGGTCCATGTCCACGCCATAGCGGGCGGCGTAATAACTGATGGGCAGGCCGGTGAGGAAGATCACCAGGCTGATGGCGAGGATCGCCCAGAAAGTGTTGGTGAACCCGTAGCTCAAGGCCAACACGCCGCCGATGGCCTCCAGCGCCAGGAACGACACCGCGCCGAGGGCGGTGTTGGCAATGCGCAGTTCCGACCATTTGCGGAAGGATTTCGGGGTGTAGCGCAGGGCGTAGTCTTCCATGGTCTCGTCGGCGACCCAGGAGTTGTAGTCGCGGCGGATCTTGACGATGCGCTGGGTGCCGGGGAGGGGGTGCACGGTGGAGAACTCCTGCAAGGATAAGGCGATGGCAGCAATATTCGTGCCCCATTCCTGTGGGGTGGGCTCTTTGTGGCGAGGGAGCCTGCTGTGGTGAGCGGGCTTGCCCCGCGCTGGGCTGCGAAGCAGCCCTAACCAAAGCCACCGCTTATCTTCAGACAAACCGAGCCGGCAGGTTTTGGGGCTGCTTCGCAGCCCAGCGCGGGGCAAGCCCGCTCACCACAGGCTGCTCGAAAATGGTGCGCAACGGCATACGTCAAATGACGTACTCCGTTACGTCAGGCTGCGTATACCCGCCGTGGCCACCTGCCGCCATGCTGAACCCCTCATTGCAGAGGAGTCGCCCCATGGAATCACGATTGATCCGCTCCAAACCGTTGTTGGCCTTATCACTGCTGGCGGCGAGTCTGTTCAGCCATGGCGTCATGGCCGATAACGATGGTCTGGCGGTGACGCCTACCGAAGTCACCGTCGGCCAGTTGCACTCGGCCACCGGCACCATGGCGATTTCCGAAACCGGTTCGATCCAGGCCGAACGCCTGGCCATCGAGCAGATCAACGCTTCGGGCGGGATTCTCGGGCGGCAGATCAAGGTGATCCAGGAAGACGGCGCGTCCGACTGGCCGACCTTCGCCGAAAAGGCCAAGAAACTGCTGGTCAACGACAAGGTGGCCGCCGTGTTCGGCTGCTGGACTTCAGCGTCGCGCAAAGCCGTGTTGCCGATCTTCGAGAAAGAAAACGGCCTGCTCTACTACCCGACCTTCTACGAAGGCCTTGAGCAGTCGAAAAACGTGATCTACACCGGCCAGGAAGCCACCCAGCAGATCCTCGCCAGCCTCGACTGGATCGCCAAGACCAAGGGCGCCAAAACCTTCTACCTGGTGGGCTCGGACTACATCTGGCCGCGCACCTCGATGAAGATCGCGCGCAAGCACATTGAAAACGTCCTGCACGGTACCGTGGTCGGCGAAGACTACTACCCGCTGGGCAACACCCAGTTCGGTTCGCTGATCAACAAGGTCAAGCTGAAAAAGCCTGACGTGGTGTTCGCCGCCGTGGTGGGCGGCTCCAACGTGGCCTTCTACAAACAACTCAACGCGGCGGGTGTGAACGCGTCCAAGCAAACCCTGTTGACCCTGTCGGTGACCGAAGACGAACTGCTGGGCATCGGCGGCGAAAACATGGCCGGCTTCTATGCCTCGATGAAGTACTTCCAGAGCCTCGACAACCCGAACAACAAAGCCTTCGTGGAAGCGTTCAAGGCCAAGTACGGCAAGGACGCAGTCATCGGCGACGTGACCCAGGCGGCCTACCTCGGCCCGTGGTTGTGGAAAGCGGCGGTGGAAAAGGCCGGCAGCTTCGACGTGGATAAAGTCGTCGCCGCGTCCCCAGGCATCGAGCTGAAAAACGCGCCGGAAGGCTACGTGAAGATCCACGAAAACCATCACCTGTGGAGCAAGTCGCGCATCGGCGAAGTGCAGCCCAATGGCCAGTTCAAGGTGATCTACGAGTCGGATCTGATCGAGCCGAATCCGTTCCCGAAAGGCTACCAATAACCCTGGATCTGGCATTGATCTAACGGTTGGAACTGGGTTTGTGTGGGAGCTGGCTTGCCTGCGATGGCATCCCCTCGGTGCAACTGAATGACCGAGTCGCCTGCATCGCAGGCAAGCCAGCTCCCACATAAAAACACAGGCAAAAGCAGTCCGCATTTCAACCTCCCGCTCAGGAGACCATCATCATGGAATGGCTATCGGAATTTGGAGCCATCGCGGCGATGCAGGGGTTCAACGGCTTGTCCGTGTTCTGCGTGCTGTTGCTGATGGCATTGGGACTGGCAATCATCTTCGGCCAGATGGGCGTGATCAACATGGCCCACGGCGAGTTCCTGACCATTGGCGCCTACACCACGTACGTCTGTTCCAGCCTCACCGCGCACTTCGCGCCGAGCTTCCAGCCGTATTACTTTTTCTTTGCCATTGCCTTGTCATTCCTCGTCGCCGGCGCCGTGGGCTGGCTGGTGGAATGGGCAATGATCAGCCGTTTGTACAAACGGCCGCTGGACACCTTGCTCGCCACCTGGGGCTTGTCCCTGGTGATGCAGCAAACCTTCCGCTCGGTGTTCGGCGCGCGTGAAGTGAGTGCCGAACCGCCGGCCTGGCTGATGGGTTCGGTGAACCTCACCGACGCCATCGAAATCCCGCGCAACGGCCTGTTCATGATGGGCCTGACCCTGCTGCTGACCGGTGCGATCTTCGTCATGCTCTACCGCTCGCGCTGGGGCCTGCAAGTGCGCGCCACCGTGCAAAACCGCCTGATGAGCCGCGCGGTGGGCATCAATACGCGCAAGGTCGACCGCATGACCTTCGCCCTCGGTTGCGGCGTGGCGGGCGTGGCCGGTGCGGCGTTCACCACCATCGGCTCCACCGGGCCGACCGCCGGTTCGCAGTACATCGTCGACACCTTCCTGGTGGTGGTGTTTGGCGGCGCGCAAAGCCTGTTCGGCACCATCGCCTCGGCGTTCTTGATTGCCCAGACCCAATCGCTGTCGGAGTTTTTCCTCAGTGGCTCGATGGCCAAGGTGCTGACGCTGTCGTCGGTGATTCTGATCCTGATGCTGCGCCCGCAAGGGTTGTTCTCCATCAAAGTGCGCAAGTAGAGGCGAACCGATGAAGGCTTTAGACAAGCTGCTGGGCGGCCAGCAAAACCTGATCGGCATCATGCTCCTGGCGGTGTTGATCCTCGTGGTGTTCCCGCTGACCCTGGACGCGTTCCGGCTGAACATGGTCGGCAAGTACCTGACCTACGCGTTCGTCGCGGTGGGCCTGGTGCTGTGCTGGGGTTATGGCGGGATTCTCAGCCTCGGGCAGGGCGTGTTTTTCGGCGTCGGCGGCTATTGCATGGCGATGTTCCTGAAACTTGAGGCCTCGGACCCCGAGAGCACCAAGATCCAGTCCACCCCGGGCATACCGGACTTCATGGACTGGAACCAGATCACCCAGCTGCCGTGGCTCTGGCAACCGTTCCACAGTTTCTCGTTCACCCTGTTTGCGGTGATCGCCGTGCCGGTGCTGCTGGCATTCATCATCGGCATGGCGCTGTTCAAGCGGCGGGTGGGCGATGTGTATTTCTCCATCGTCACCCAGGCGATTGCACTGATCCTCACGGTGCTGATCGTTGGCCAGCAAGGCCTCACCGGTGGCGTCAACGGCATCACCGACCTCAAGACCCTGCTGGGCTGGGACCTGCGCGGCGACGGCGCGAAGATGATCCTGTACTTCATCAACGCCGGCCTGCTGTTTGGCTGCATTTTCATCGGCCGCTTTATCCTCGCCTCGAAGCTTGGCCGGCTGTTGATGGCCATGCGCGACAAGGAAGAGCGGGTGCGGTTTTCCGGGTATGACGTGGCCAGTTTCAAGATCTTCGTGTTTTGCGTGGCGGCGGCGTTTTCGGCGATTGGCGGCGCGATGTTTGCCTTGCAGGTGGGCTTTATGTCGCCGTCGTTCGTGGGCATCGTGCCGTCGATCGAAATGGTGATTTTTGCCGCGGTTGGCGGGCGCATGTCGCTGCTGGGGGCGGTGTACGGCGCGTTGCTGGTGAACTACGGCAAGACCTACTTTTCCGAATCCTTCCCCGAGCTGTGGCTGTACCTGATGGGCGGGCTGTTTATCGCCGTGGTCATGTACTTCCCCAACGGCCTGGCCGGGCTGTGGGACAGCCATGGTCGCCAGGCCTTGGCCAGACTGCTGCGCCGCACACCGGTGGTAAACGTCGAACCGGCGAAGATCAAGCCCAAGGCTGAAGCCAAGATCCTGGAGACACAGCCATGACCGCTGTCGGTTTTGAAATGAAAAAACCGGTGTTGGCCATCGAAGGCCTCACCGTGTCATTCGACGGCTTCAAGGCCGTCGACAACCTCAACCTGTATATCGACCGCAATGAAGTGCGGGTGGTGATCGGCCCCAACGGCGCCGGCAAAACCACGGTACTGGACCTGATCTGCGGCAAGACCCGCGCCACCAGCGGCAGCATCCAGTTCGACGGCCAGGAACTGACCAAAATGCGCGAATACAACATCGTGCGGGCCGGCGTGGGGCGCAAGTTCCAGAACCCGTCTATCTACGAAAACCTGACGGTGTTTGAAAACCTTGAAATGTCGTATCCGGCCGGGCGCAAGGTGTGGGGCGCGCTGTTTTTCAAGCGCAACGCCCAGGTGATCGCGCGGGTCGAGGAAGTGGCCCGGGAAATCTTCCTCGGCGACTTGTTGCAACAGCAGGCCGACCTGCTGTCCCACGGGCAAAAGCAGTGGCTGGAGATTGGCATGCTGCTGATGCAAGACCCCGAATTGTTGATGCTTGACGAGCCGGTGGCCGGCATGAGCGTCAACGAGCGCGCGCAAACCGCCGAGTTGCTCAAGCGCATCAGCCAGGGCCGCTCGGTGCTGGTGATCGAGCACGACATGGAGTTCGTCAAAAGCATTGCCCACAAGGTCACGGTGCTGCACCAGGGCAAAGTGCTGGCCGAGGGCAGCATGGAGTCGGTGCAGAGCAATCCGAAAGTCATTGAAGTGTATTTGGGCCACTGAGGAGTCGGGCATGTTCAAGATCGACAAACTGTCGTGCGGGTACGGGCAGAGCCAGATTCTTCACGACCTGGAGCTGAACGTGGCCAAGCGTGAGATCGTCGCGGTGATGGGGCGTAACGGGATGGGCAAGACCACGTTGTTCAAGAGCCTGATGGGTATTTTGCCGCAGTGGCAGGGGCAGGTGAGTGTGGATGGGCATGATGTGTCGAAGCTTGAAACCCATGAGCGGGTGGAGCGGGGGATTGCCTATGTGCCTCAGGGGCGGATGATTTTTCCCAGCATGAGTGTGTTGGAGAATATTCAGACCGGGTTGCCGGCTTCGGCTCGGGGCAGGGTGCCTGAGGATTTGTATGCGTTGTTTCCGGTGCTGTATGACATGCGTTCGCGCAAGGGTGGGAATTTGTCTGGGGGGCAGCAACAGCAGTTGGCGATTGCTCGGGCGTTGGCGACCAATCCGAAGGTGTTGTTGCTGGATGAGCCGACTGAGGGGATTCAGCCTTCGATCATCAAGGACATTGCTCGTACGCTTAAGGAGATTCGCAATTTGCGGGATTTGACGATTGTTGTTTCTGAGCAGGTGTTGTCGTTTACTTTGGAAATTGCTGATCGGTTTTTGGTGATTGAGAAGGGGAGGTTTGTGATCGAGGAAACTCGGGATCGGGTGGATGAGGCGACTATCAGTCGGTATTTGTCGGTGTGACTTGGCGGGGTGCATATCCGTTTCTTCGGTAACGGCTGCCTATGGTTTCGCTCTTACAGCGAGTCACTTTGCAAAAGCGGCAAAGTAACCAAAACGCTCTGCCCCGCCTGTCGGCGCCTCGCTGTGGCTCGGCGTTCCCTCACTCCGGCGATGCTCCGCGGGCCGCCGCGATGGGCCATCCTTGGCCCAGCGCGGCTAAACCGGCGTCCTGCCGGTTTACCCGCTCCGCACCACCTGCGTTCGGCCTCGGGCTTATTGGGGCAGTCAGAGCCAGATCAAGATCAAAAGCAAGAGCACAGCGGCCTACAGGCCGGCTTGAGTGGTAGAAGCCAGAGCAAAAGCCAAAGCGAAAGCAGAGCTGCTTTTCTGTAGGAGCCGGCTTGCCGGCGATGGCATCACCTCGGTGTGTCTGATGTACCGAGTTGTCTGCATCGCAGGCAAGCCAGCTCCCACATTTGACCGTGCCCGCTCCCCCCGGTGTCAGGGTAGTTGTCGCGTCCACTGCTTTCT
>NZ_AHHC01000076.1:0-9024 GCF_000242655.1 Pseudomonas sp. PAMC 25886 | reverse complement strand
GCCTTGGCAGTCTCAGATCCGTATACGCGGGAGTTGTTGATGGCTGAGGCGATCTGATTCGTGGAAGCTTTTGGGGTACATATCCGTTATTTAGGTAACGGCCGCTTATGGTTTCGCTCTTACAGCGACTCACTTTGGAAAAGCCCCAAAGTAAGCAAAGGGCTCTGCCCCGCCTGTCGGCACCTCGCTAAGGCTCGGTGTTCCCTCACTCCGGCATTGCTCCGCGGGCCGCCGCGACGGGGCGTCCCTGCCCCGTCGCGGCCTAAACCGGCGTCCTGCCGGTTTACCCGCTCCTCAATCCCTGCGTTCGGCCTCGGGCTGATTGGGGCAGTCAGAGCCAGATCAAGATCAAAAGCAAGAGCACAGCGGCCTACAGGCCGGCTTGAGTGGTAGAAGCCAGAGCAAAAGCCAAAGCGAAAGCCAAATCTGAAACTGATGCAGCTCTGCTTTTCTGTGGGAGCTGGCTTGCCTGCGATGCAGACACCTCGGTTTTTCAGGTGCACCCAGTTGATGCTATCGCAGGCAAGCCAGCTCCCACATTTGACCGTGCCCGCTCTGGCTTTAGATTTTGATGTTGCCTTTGCTTCACACCACTCAAGCCGGCCTGTAGGCCGCTGTGCTGTTGATCTGCTTTTGATCTTGATCTTAGGCGCCCCGTTAAACCACGCTGGCCGAACGCAGGTAGTACGGAGCGGGTAAACCGGCAGGACGCCGGTTTAGCCGCGACGGGGCAGGGACGCCCCGTCGCGGCGGCCCGCTTCGTGCTGCCGGAGTGAGGGCACACCGAGCCTAGGCGAGGTGCCGAGTGGTGGGGCAAGAGCCTTTTGGTTACTTTTGGGCTCCTTTCAAAAGTGACCCGCTGTAAGAGCGGAACCAATTTAAGCCATCACCCAAATAACGGATATTCACCCCCAAAGCCTACCGCTCAATCGACCGACTCCACCGCGCATTCCACTCCGGCCGCGCCTGGTTCACCTGGTCCCAGTCAATCGAAATCGCCGTCTGCAAATAACGGTTCATGGCCTCCACCCGCGCCCGGGTTTTGTCGGTCGTCGGCGTAGTAGGGTTCGAAGGAATCTGATCCCCCAATTCCAGCGCCGGTGCCTGAGCCTCAGCGGTCAACAAGAACTGCGCCAGTTTCTGCGCCAACTCCGGCTGGTCATTCCGCGCAATCACGCACTCCGCCACGTTCAACACCACCGCGCCTTCCTTCGGCTGCGCATACTCCATCGGCACACCCAACAACTGCTGGGTGGTCACCTGCGTCGGCGTCAGCGGAAAGATCGCCGCCTCATCCGTCTGCACCATCTCGGAAATCTTCGCCGAACTGGCGATGTATTCCAGCACGTTAGGCCCAACCGTTTTCGGCCAGGCCTTGAACCCCGGCTCCACGTTGGTCTCGCTGCCGCCCTGAATCCGGTTGAACATCAGGAACCCGTGCAGCCCAAAGGTGGAGGAGGCCAGGGACTGGAACACCACCTTGTCCTTGAAGCGCGGGTCTGCCAAATCCATCCACGACGTCGGCGCCGCCCAGCCCTTTTCCTTGAACATCTTGGCGTTGTAACCCAACCCGGTCACCCCGAGCGTCACCGCAACTGCCTCTTCCTTGATTTTGGCCTTGGCCGGAATCTGGTCCAGGGTCGGGTTGGGCGTGAGCTTCTCGCACAGCCCCATGGAGATCGCGCGGTACATGATGCCGTCATCGAGGAACATCACGTGCATCTGCGGGTTGTCCTTGTTGGCCTGCACCTTGGCGAGGATGTCCGACGAGGTGCCGGGCACGATCACTACCTTGACGTTGTTGGCCTTCTCGAACGCGGGCAGCACTTTGTCGGCGTAGACCCGTTCCATGGTGCCGCCGTTCATGCCCAGGTACAGCGTCGGTGCGGCGTGGGCCGCCGTGCTCAACAGGGTGAGGCACAGGCAAGACAGCGCAGTACGTTTGATCATGTGCATAAATCTTCCTCTCAGACTTGGAAACGACGGATGGAAAACGCTTCGATGGGTTGCCGGCTGGCCCCCGCGCAGACGATCTCTGCCAGGGCTTCACCGACCGCAGGGCCGAGCTGGAACCCGGCGCCGGCAAAGCCGAATCCGTGGAGCAGGCCGGGTTGGGTGCTGCTGTCGCCGATCACCGGTTCGTGGTCGGGCAGGTAACCTTCGGTGCCGCTCCAGGTACGGATCGCCTGGGCACCTTTGAGGAACGGGTACAGCTCGCCGGCGTTGCGCAGGATCTCCAGCACCGCCGCCTGGCCCGGGCGGGCCTGTTGCGGGCCCAGGGCAAAGCCGCGACCGCCACCGAGGATGCAATTGCCCCGGGCGACTTGCCGCGCATAAATCCCGCCGCCTTCGACGCCGGTGCTTACGTCCATCACCACCGGCAGCGGCTCGGTGACCAGCATGGCCGGGTGCGCCGAGGTCATCGGCACCGGCTCGCCAAACTGCGCGGCCACGGTGCCGGCCCAGGCGCCGGCGCAGTTCAGCAGCCAGGGGGCTTGCAGCTGCAGCCCATTGGTACAGCGCAACTGAAACCGCTGGCCGTCATGTTCGAGATGGGTGACTTCGGTTTGCTCCATCACCCGGGCACCATGCCGTTGCGCGGCGCGGGCAAAGGCGGGGGAGACCAGGCGCGGATTGGCATGCCCGTCTTCAGGGCAGAGTGAGGCACCCACCGCCACATCGCCTACCCACGGGAACCGGGCGCGCAGTTGAGCGTGATCGAGCATCTGCAGGCCCAGGCCAAATCCCCGGGTGGCGTCGGCGTAAGCTTGCAGGGCGGCCAGGTCTTCGTGGCTGCGGGCCAGTTTCAAATGCCCGGAGCGCACGTATTCGCCGTCGATGCCGATCAATCCCGGCAGGTCGGACCACAGTTCATGGGAACGTTGCGACAATGGCAATTGATGCAAGGGACGACCCTGGCGCCGCACGCCGCCATAGTTCACGCCGCTGGAATGGGAGCCGCAGAAATCCCGCTCCAGCAGCACCACGCGCCGGCCTTTTTGCGCCAGCATCAAGGCCGCCGAAGCGCCGACAATCCCGCCGCCCAGCACGATCACTTCGCTGTCGATCATGGCTGCACCTCCACACCAAACGGCAAGGGTTTGATCGGGGCCTGGCCCCGCAGGCGGCCAACGTTTTCAATCTCGCGCCCACTGCGCTGGGCAATGATCTCTGCTGCCGCCAAACCACACATCCGGCCCTGGCAGCGGCCCATGCCGACCCGGCAATGGGCCTTGACCCGGTTCACTTCCCAGTGACCTTCATCCACCACCGCGCGCACTTCACCGACGCTGACTTCTTCACAGCGGCACAGGATCAGGTGATCCGGGGCTTCAGCGGCCCAGTTTTGCGGGAACGGAAAGGCGGTTTCCAGGCCATGGCGAAAGCGCTGGATGCCTGCCAGTTGCTGCTCCAACACAGGCCCGCGACGGTGGTCGATGGCAATGCCGGTATCTTCCAGCAGCGCCAATGCCGCTCGCTCGCCGGCCATCTGCGCCGCATCGGCGCCCATGATTCCGGCACCGTCGCCCGCCAAATACACGCCCGCGACACTGCTGCGCCCGGCCGCATCCCGCTCGGGCAACCAGGCGCGGTTCAACGCATTCCAGGCAAACTCACAGCCGAGCAAATCCGCCAGTTGGGTCTCGCTGCGCAGGGCGTGGGCGAAGGCCACGGCGTCACAGGCAATCTCCTGATCATCCCAGTGGATGCCTGTCACTCGCTGCTCGCCCTCAACCCGCGACAGCGTTGCACCCTGATGCACCGGGATGCCATGGGCCGTGAGCCAGGCGCGGTAATACAGACCCTTGGCCAGCGTCACCGGTTGGCCGAGCAGCGCCGGCAAGGCCCGGCATTGGGCGCTGAACGGTGCACTGTCGAGCACCGCCACCACCTTCGCCCCGGCCTTCGCGTATTGATACGCCACCAGGTACAGCAACGGCCCGCTGCCGCAAAACGCCACGCGTTCACCGATGGCGCAGCCTTGGTACTTCAGGGCAATTTGCGCAGCGCCCAGGCTGTACACACCGGGCAGCGTCCAGCCCGGCACCGGCAGGATACGGTCGGTGGCGCCGGTGGCGACGATGATCTGCGAATACTCGAGGCTTTCGGCGTGGCCGTGATTGAGCATGTCCAGGCGGCCATTTTCGGCGTTCCACACCAGGGTTTCCGGCCGGTAATCGATCTGCGTGGCCAGCGCGTCCATGGTGCGATGCAGCGCCGTCGCCTTGTCCGCTTCAAAGCCATACAACTGCTTGGCCGAGCGCTGGAAATTCGCCGGTTGGCGCCGGTAAATCTGCCCGCCACCGCGCAGGCTTTCGTCCACCAAAACCGGGGTTACACCATGATCGAGCAAGGTCCGTGCTGCGGTAATGCCCGCCGGGCCTGCGCCCACTATCACCACTGGATTCATGCCTGGCGCCCCGGATCACGACGAATCGCCTGGCCGTCTTCCAGCAACGTCGAACAGGCGCGTACCCGCCGCCCATCTTCCAGCCGCACCCAGCAATCCTGGCAGGCGCCCATCAGGCAGAAGCCGGCGCGGCGCTCGGCGCTGAAATCACTGCCCCGCAGATGCTCGGCGCAGGTCAATACGGCGGTCAGCAAGGTGTCCCCGAGCAAGCCCGTGGCAGGCTGCCCGTCGAGGGTGAACGCCAGGGTGGGCCGCTCGGTTTCGGCCAATCGTTTGAACAGAGCCATCAATGCTTCCCTACCAACACGCGATCCAGGCCGTAGACCCGGTCCAGCAAAATCATCGCCGCCGCCGTCAACGCAATCACCAGCGCCGAGACGGCCGCCATCATCGGGTCGATGGATTCGGTGGCGTACACGTACATGCGCACCGGCAAGGTTTGGGTGGCCGGCGAGCTGACAAAAATCGACAGGGTGACTTCATCGAAGCTGTTGATGAACGCCAGCAACCAGCCACCGGCCACGCCGGGCAAAATCATCGGCAAGGTGATTTGGCGAAACAGCGTGAAGCGGCTGGCCCCCAGGGATTCGGCGGCCTGCTCGGCGCTGCGGTCAATGCCGATGGCGGCGGCCAATACGAGGCGCAGCACGTACGGGGTGATGATCACCACGTGGGCCAGCATCAACCAGGTAAAGCTGCCGTTGACGCCCATCATGGCGAACAGGCGCAGCATCGCCACCCCCAGCACCAGGTGCGGGATGATGATGGGTGACAAAAACAGTGCGCTGAAAAAGTTGCGGCCGGGGAACTGGTAGCGACTGATCGCCAGCGCCGCCGGCACTGCAATCAATGTCGCCAGGGTGGCGGCAACGAACGCCAGGACCAGGCTGTTATAGAACGCCTGGATAAAATCCGCGCGTTCGAACACCGCATGAAACCAGCGCAGGGAGAAGCCCGAAGTGGGCAGGCTCAAGGTGTTTTCCGGGGTGAAGGCCACCAGGCAGACCACCACCAGCGGCGCCATCATGAACAGCACCACCAGGCCGTGAAAGCCCAGGGCCAAAGGACCGTTTCTGGACATCGTCTTATACTCCCAGGGACTTTTTGTAGCGGCCTTCGACCATGCGGTTCCAGCTCAGCATGATCAGCAGATTGACCAACAGCAGCACCACCGCGATGGTCGCGCCCATGGGCCAGTTGAGTTCCGAGAGGTATTGGTCGTAGACCACCGTGGCGACCATCTTCAGCCGGCGTCCGCCCAACAGGCCGGGGATCGCGAAGGAGCTGGCGGCCAGGCCGAACACGATCAGCGTGCCGGAGAGCACACCGGGCATCACCTGCGGCAACACGATCTTGCGCATCACCGTGGCCTGGCTGGCACCGAGGGACAACGCCGCCTGTTCCGCCGACGGGTCGAGCTTTTGCAGGGAGGTCCACACCGGGATGATCATGAACGGCAGCATCACGTGCACCAGTGCGATGATCACCGCGAACGAGGTGTACAGCAGCTTCACCGGCTTGCCGCCGAGAGCCTGGATCATCTGGTTCACCAGGCCGTCGGCCCCCAGCAGGAGGCTCCAGCCAAACGCCCGCACCACCACTGAAATCAGCAGCGGGGTGAGGATCAGGATCAGGAAAATCGAGCGCCACGGCGTGCCCATGCGGCTGAGGATGTAAGCCTCGGGCACCCCGATCACCACGCACAGCAGGGTCACCAGGGCGCTGATCCAGAAGGTGCGCCAGAAGATTTCGTAGAAGTACGAATCGCTGAACAGCGACAGGTAATGGGCGAATGTCCACTCATCAGCCTTCACCCCCACCTGATAGTCGAACACGTTGAACGACAGCACCAGCGTCAGGCCCAGGGGCAGAATCAGCAGCCCGAAAAACAGCACCAGAGCGGGCAGCGACAACAGGTAGCCACGGCTCATGCGTGCACCTCATCGGCGGCCAGCACCCGCAGCAGGCTCGACTCCCAGTCCAGGCCCACCGCCGCGCCACAGCCCAAAGGTGCGCTGCCGTCGTTGCGGCGCACCACGGTCAGCTCACCGATGTCGGTCTTGATGCGGTACAGCCATTGGCTGCCAAAGAAGTAACTGTCGAGGATCTTGCCTTGCAGGCGACCGCTGCCTGCGGCCACCAGGTCGATTTTTTCCGGGCGCAGGCTCAGGGTCAGTTCTCCGTGGCCGGGCTCGAAACGTACTTGCGGGGCGCCGAGTTGATCGAAGTCGCCCGCCAGCAGGTTGGCCTTGCCGACAAAGTCCGAGATAAAGCGCGTGCGCGGGTGCTCATAGAGCTTGTAGGGGGCGTCGATCTGGGTGACGCGTCCGGCCTGCATCACCACCACGCGGTCGCTGATGGACAACGCTTCGGCCTGGTCGTGGGTGACCATCAAGGTGGTGATCCCGACTTCGCACTGGATACGGCGGATTTCGAACTGCATCTCCTCGCGCAGGTTGGCGTCGAGGTTCGACAGCGGCTCGTCCAGCAGCAACACCGGCGGCTCGATCACCAAGGCGCGGGCCAGGGCCACGCGCTGGCGCTGGCCGCCGGAGAGTTCCCGCGGGTAGCGTTCGGCGTGGGGCGCCAGGCGCACCAGTTCCAGCACAGTCTTGACGCGGCTGGCGATCTCGCCGGCGGGCACCTTGCGCATCTTCAGGCCGAAGGCGACGTTGTCGGCCACGGTCATGTGGGGGAAGAGGGCGTAGCTCTGGAACACCACGCCCAGGCCGCGGCTGGCGGGTTTGGCGTGGGTGATGTCGCGGCCATCGAGGAGGATCTGCCCACCCGTGACGTCGACGAAGCCGGCGATCATTTGCAAGGTGGTGGTCTTGCCGCAGCCCGAGGGGCCGAGCAGGGACACGAATTCGCCTTTTTCCACCGCAAGATCAGTGGCGACCACCGCGTCGACGGCGCCGTAGCGTTTGCTCAAGGCGTTGAGTTGGAGAAAAGCCATGTCTGCGTTCCACCTTTTTGAGTCGCGTCGAAACGCGCTTTTTTGTTTTGGGCAGATGCGAAAAGGGTGTTGCGGGTGCGGTGGCGCTCGATCTTGAGTCGGCTGCCGTTAGTTGTTCATTTCGCCCCTGTGGACGCAGATTAGGGCGAAAGACTAGGATGGCGGAAGATGGAATTTCACTGAACAGAGTACTTTTTTCAGTTTCATTCACTGATCAGAATTTTGTGTGAGATATCGGCGTATGGATTCCACTGAGCGGAATGAAAGTGTCAAAGAAGTCGGCGCCGGTGGCGTCTCACGGCTGTTTGCGTTGCTGCGCATTCTGGGCGCGGCGCCGGACGGGGGTGAACGGGTGACGCAACTGGCGCAGCAGGTGGGGTTGTCGCAACCCACCACCCACCGGTTGCTGCGCAGCCTGATGGACGAGGGCATGGTGGAGCAGGATGGGCGCAGCAAGCGCTATCGCCTGAGCCTGGAGTTCTTTGCGCTGGCGGCGAATGCGGGCAACACCGGCAACCTGCGGGACCTGGTGCGGCCGAGCATGCTGCGGCTCAGTGCGTCGTTGGGGGATTCGTTGTTTCTGCTGGCGCGCAGCGGGTTTGATGCGATCTGCCTGGACCGCAGTGAAGGGCCGTACCCGATCCGTACGTTTACCGGTGACATCGGCGGGCGTGTGGCGTTGGGCGTGGGGCAGGGCAGTTTGGCGATCCTGGCGTTCCTGCCGGAGGAAGAGCGCGAGACGGTGATCCGCTACAACTTGCCGCGGCTCAAGGATTTTCACCTGTACGACGAGGTGTTTTTGCGTTCGGAGGTGGAGAGTGTGCGGCGGTTGGGGTATGCGGCGCGCAATACGGGGGTGCTGGAGGGCATGGCCGGGTTGGCGGTGCCGATTCTCGACCGCAATGGGCATGCGGTGGCGGCGCTGAGTGTGGCGACCATCAGCGACCGGTTGGGGCCGGGGAGGTTGCCGACGGTGGTGGAATTGCTGAAGCGCGAGGCGGCGGCGATCGGGCCGAAGATCAATCCGTTTGACCCGACTTTGCGTCGGCCTTCGCAGATCTTTGGTGGGTAGCGGGTGTTGGCCGCAATCGAGATCAACGGGGGGGGAGTACATATCCGTTTCTTCGGTAACGGCGGCTTATGGTTTCGCTCTTACAGCGACTCACTTTGGAAAAGCCCCAAAGTAAGCAAAAGGCTCTGCCCCGCCTGTCGGCACCTCGCCTAGGCTCGGTGTTCCCTCACTCCGGCGATGCTCCGCGGGCCGCCGCGATGGGCCATCCTTGGCCCAGCGCGGCTAAACCGGCGTCCTGCCGGTTTACCCGCTCCGCACCACCTGCGTTCGGCCTCGGGCTTATTGGGGCAGTCAGAGCCAGATCAAAAGCAAGAGCACAGCGGCCTACAGGCCGGCTTGAGTGGTAGAAGCCAGAGCAAAAGCCAAAGCGAAAGCAGAGCTGCTTTTCTGTAGGAGCCGGCTTGCCGGCGATGGCATCACCTCGGTGTGTCTGATGTACCGAGTTGTCTGCATCGCAGGCAAGCCAGCTCCCACATTTGACCGTGCCCGCTCCCCCCGGTGTCAGGGTAGTTGTCGCGTCCACCGCTTTTTGAACACATTTCGGGGGCGGCAAGAGTATGGTCATGCCTTTCTACTCAGATGAAC
>NZ_AHHC01000077.1:0-27755 GCF_000242655.1 Pseudomonas sp. PAMC 25886 | reverse complement strand
TCCATTATTGGCGCAAACAAGCTGCTGCCAGAGGAACGCAATTGTCCGACGCTAAACAACCCGCCGAAAATTGGTCAGCCGAATCCAAACTGGCGGTCATCATAGAGACAGGTTCGCTGTCGGAACTGGAGATCGGTGAATATTGCCGAAGGAAAGGTATTTTTCCCGAGCAGATTACCGATTGGCGTAATGCGTTTATCGCCAGTAGCACCCAAAAACCAGCTGCGAAAACGGCGAGTTCAGGGCAGTCACGGGATGATAAAAAAAGGATCCGTGAGCTTGAGCGCGAACTACGCCGCAAGGATGCGGCGCTGGCCGAGACGGCGGCGTTACTGGTGCTGAGAAAAAAGCTCAATGCCTACTGGGGGAGCGACGACGAGGACAACTGACCTTGTTGCCAGAACGGTATTTACTCGTTGGTTGGCTCAATGAAGCCATCCTGGCGGGCGCCCGCAGGGCGCCTGCTTGTCATGAGGTAGACCTTTCACTGAGGACACTGCAACGCTGGAATTTGCCGGAAGAAATCTTGGCGGATGGGCGCACGACGACGCTCAGGCGGATGCCGAACAACGCACTCAGTGAGCTTGAACGGCAAAGTATCGTGACGCTGTGCAACAGCAAAACCTATGCGCATCTGCCGCCGAGCCAAATCGTGCCACAGCTGGCTGACGAGGGGCGTTACATGGCCTCGGAGGCGACATTTTATCGCGTACTGCACGCGGCAGGTCAGCAGCAACATCGCTCGCGTGCCAAGCGGCCGCATCGTCATGAGGCGCCCACGACTTATGCGGCGACCGCCGCCAATCAATGTGGTCATGGGACATCACTTACTTGCCGTCACCGGTTCGCGGAAAGTTTTACTACCTCTATCTGATCGAGGATATCTACAGCCGGAAGGCGGTGGGTTGGGAAGTTTACGAAGCAGAAAGCGGTGAAAAAGCAGCCGCGTTGCTGCAACGAAGCGTGACTCAGGAAAAGTGCTGGCTCCAGCCGTTGGTGCTTCACTCGGACAACGGTGCGCCGATGAAATCGTTAACGCTACTAACCAAGATGTACGACTTGGGCATCACGCCGTCTCGCGGTAGACCACGGGTCAGTAACGACAACCCGTACTCGGAATCGTTGTTCAGAACGCTGAAATACTGCCCGCAGTGGCCGCAGGACGGGTTTTCCAGCCTGGATGAGGCGCGTATCTGGGTAAGGAATTTTATGACCTGGTACAACACCGTGCACCGTCATAGT
Source organism: Pseudomonas sp. PAMC 25886 (assembly GCF_000242655.1). Classification (NCBI taxonomy): domain Bacteria; kingdom Pseudomonadati; phylum Pseudomonadota; class Gammaproteobacteria; order Pseudomonadales; family Pseudomonadaceae; genus Pseudomonas; species Pseudomonas sp. PAMC 25886. Next base: position 26,513 of record NZ_AHHC01000077.1, on the reverse strand, counting down.
CGGATCCGCTTCGTGACACCCGCTCAACGTCACGAAGGGAAAGACCGGGAAATCTTGGCTCGCCGAGAGGCGGTATACAGGCAAGCCAGAGAGAGAAGACCGGAAAGATGGTCAGGTGAGACACGCAACTGGAACCCTATCGGGACGGTGTATCTGAACCCTGAAAGGGAGCTGACAGTGGTAATAAAAGCCGCGTAGTACGACGGTGAACGCGACAACTACCTTGAAAAACGCCGGTAGGCCGCTGTGCTGTTGATCTGCTTTTGATCTTGATCTTAGGCGCCCCGTTAAACCACGTGGCCGAACGCAGGTAGTACGGAGCGGGTAAACCGGCAGGACGCCGGTTTAGCCGCGACGGGGCAGGGACGCCCCGTCGCGGCGGCCCGCGGAGTAGTACCGGAGAGAGGGCACACCGAGCCTAAGCGAGGTGCCGAGTGGTGGGGCAAGAGCCTTTTGGTTACTTTTGGGCTCCTTTCAAAAGTGACCCGCTGTAAGAGCGGAACCCATATCCGCCATCACCGAAAAAACGGATATCCCCCCAATCAGCGAGCCTTCACCGCCTCAACCCACCCCGGATCCAACCGCGTCTGGTCAGGTTCAATCCCCAACCCCCGCATCCTCTCCAGGTGCTCATCAACCTCGCGCACCAACTGCGCCTGAGCGCTCGAGTTGGCGTCCAGTTCGTGCATCTGCATCAACCCAAGGTGATAAAACCGCAGCAATTTGATCGCCACCGGATCATTCGCTTTCACCCGGTCAGTCACCTTGTGCATCACATTCGTCACACTCATCAAACTGCGCTTGAGCTGCCAGCCATACACCGCCGGCGCCAGCCAGGCCTGGTTCCAGAATGGCCCCCGCACCAGCGCCAGTGTGATCAATACCCCGGCAAACACCCCGCCCACATTAAAGCGAAAGTTATCGCCCCCAGGCGTACCAAACACCATCACCGCCAGGCTGGACAGCCCCATCGCCAGCGCCACGAACAGCACCGCGACTATCAGCGTGCTGCGTCGCGTCTGCTGGCGAAAAACAATCGGGTCGCACGGTTTAAGCTCAAACATCCGGGTGCAGTCTCCATGGGCTGAGTAGGGGTATAACGCCGGCCGGCATCTTCTCATGGTTCGCCCGTCGGAGTGACGGTAATCCGGTTGAACGATGGCCCACCGCGTTTTCTCTAAACCTCGTAGGCAATCGACCCCAAGTGAGGTGAACCATGACCCGGTACCAGCAACAGCCGCCCGGCACACCCAACCCCGACCGCACGCCCGGCGAAGAGGAGCGCGACAACGACGCCCTGCGCCCCAACGACCCTGCTGAGCGCGAGCACAACGAGGAGCGGGTCGAGGAAGACCTGGAAAACCTGCACGACAAGGCCCGCCCGCTGTAACCGGCGCGCGAAGGAGGCAGTGATGAGTAACAGTAAGAGTGGCCCGCATTCATCGGAGCATTCCAGCGGCAAGGACGAATTGGGTTTCGATCCCGATTCCCCCGATGTTTCAGACCCGCAGGTCGACCCGGTAGGCCCTGCGATTGCCCCGTTGGACAAGCCGGAAAAAACCGGCAAGAAGCCGGCCTATGATCCCCTGGGGGATCTGAAGCAGTGAAACAAGCCCCGCCGTTGAGCGGGGCTTTTCTTCAGCCAAGCCGTTTCGGGGCTGTCCATGTCACCTCGGTGATGCCAAATTTCTCCGCCCAGGGCCGAGTGGTCTTTTTCACCCGCTCATGACCCGGTCGGCCAATGCGCCCCACATGGGCAATGTCGGCGTCAACGGCCGCCCAATGCCAGGCTTCGGCGTTGTTCATGATCTCGGCACGCACCACAAAGGTTTTCGGTTCGCCGTGTAGCAAGTAGTGGATGGTGTAGATCGTCGCGGTACTCATGATGCCTCCCTGTCTTGTAGTGAATGGATATGAAACCGTTCAGAAAGGTTCAGAAAGTTTCTGCATCACAGGGCTTGTGTTTGATTCAAATCACAATTGGCAAACAACCGCCTTCGGGGTATTAGTGATGTCTTTGCCACCCACGCCAGGATTGCATCATGCCAGAGCTGACCCACAGCCTTTTGTACCTGCAACGTTTGGGCTACGACACGCCGCCACCGCCGACCCTGCAAACCCTGCAGGATTTGCAGTTGCGCCACGTCAGCACCTTCGCGTTTGAAAGCCTGTCGACCCTGCTGCATGCCCCGGTGCCGATCGACTTGCCGAGCGTCGAGCAGAAAGTCCTGTTCGACGGGCGGGGTGGTTATTGCTACGAGCTAAACCAGATGTTCCTGGCCTTGCTGCAGGAGTTGGGCTTCGACGCGCGGGGCATTACCGGCCGCGTGGTAATGGGCGGCCCGCCGGATGCACTCACGGCGCGCACCCATCGGCTGAGCCTGGTGACGCTGGACGGTGTGCGTTACATCAGCGATGTCGGCTTTGGTGGCATGGTGCCTACCAGCCCGCTGCAACTGGACACCGACGCCACCCAGGCCACCGCCCATGAACCCTATCGCCTGAGCCTGAACGAAGGCAGTTACACCCTGTGGGCGCATGTCGCCGGTGAGTGGCGCGGCTTGTACGTGTTCGACCTGCAGGTGCAGTCACGTTTCGACTACGAAATCGGTAACTGGTACGTCTCCACCCACCCCGATTCGCCATTCCTCGGCCAGTTGAAAGTCGCACTAATTGGCCCGGGATTTCGTCGCACGTTGAACAACGGCCAGTACGCGATTCACTACCTGGACCGGGCCAGTGAAAAGCGTGCAATCGAGGACGTGGATGAGCTGCTGGGCCTGTTGCAAGCCAGCTTTGGCATTCGGCTGCCGGAGCATCCACAGTTGCGGCCGATTCTCGAGCGTTTGCTGGCTCCCGTCCAAGAGGCTTGATATAGAGCCTTCGCTGAACCGTTTTACCTCGAAAAAAGGTGCAAATTAATTCGAACCTTTCGCCAAAGCGAGGGTTCGAACCGTTTCCTGAATAATTTGCCACCTACAATGGAGACGTAAAACGATGTCCAAACTATTCGGAAAAATCCTCAAGAATTCCTCGGTCCTGGCCCTGATCGCTGCACCGGGTGTGGTGTTCGCGGCGGCGCCGACTGACCCGATTTCCACCTTCGGGATCCTTGGCAGCTACAACGACTTCAAGCTGGAAGGCGGTAGCGAAAGCGACAAGGACCACATGCCTGAAGCCGGTCTGTTCTACAACTTCGGCAACAAGCTGACGGCCGAGTCGGGCTTTATCTATCAGGCCGGTATCGAAGCCAAGTACGGCGAAAAGAGCGACAACAAGCTCAAGGAAGGCCAGGCCGACCTCGACCTCGGCTGGCGCGCCGCGCTGGATGCGCGCAACTTCGTCGACGTGCTGGTGGGCGGCGGCTACAGCTGGACCCGCTACGAGCCGGACTCGGGCGACTACGACATGAAGCTCACCAACAAATCGCCGTTCGCCAAGGCTGCACTGGGTTACAACCACCAGTTCGATGACATGACCATGCGCGTTGAGCTGGGTGCCCGCCGTACCATTGATGGCCGCGCCAAGCTCAAGGTCGACGGCATCGGCAGCGACACCGTGGACCTCAAGGACCGCACCAACCCGTACGCCGAAGTCAGCCTGTTGATGAACCAGAAAGGCGACCTGCCGGTGATGGCGGGCCTGTACTACACCCGCACCGAGTACAAACTCGACGGCGACTCCTACGTGGCCGACAACACCAAGCTCAAGCGTGACGAGTATGGGTTCAAGGTCGGTATAGCGTTCTAACACCTGTTGCGCGGGTGGGGGGCCAACCCCCACCTTTGACTGTCCGCCCAAGCCCCCCTTTCTGTCCCCCAATACCCTCAACGCCGCGCCCTGGCTGCCTTAGTGTGGATCACGCTTTCACACAATAAGAGAGAGGGTGGCTATGCGGGCAATCAACCCCCGTCGCATCAGTCTGCTGCTGGCCGTGACCTGCCTGCTGACAGCCTGCGGCGACAAACCGAAACATCCCCCCGAACGCGCCACGGCGGCCAATGCCATGCCCGGCGACGCAGCCCTGGCCCAGGTCTACGACACCAGTTGCAAGCTGTGCCACGCCAACCCGGCCTCCGGCGCGCCGTTGACCGGTGACGGCCCGGCCTGGAGCCCGCGCATCGCCCAGGGCCCGGACACCCTGCTGGACCACACCATCAACGGTTACAACGGCATGCCACCCATGGGCCTGTGCGTGCAGTGCTCCGAAGAGCAATTCCTCGGGCTGATCAGTTTTATGTCGGGTCAACACATCCAATAAGCATAACGGGGTAGGCGATGGGGCTTTCACGGCGAGAATTATTGCAACGCGGCGCGGTAGCCGGCGCGTTCATGGCATTGACCAGTAACCCGGTGCTGGCCCAACTGGCCCGGGCACCACGGCTGATTCCCTGGCGCAACTGGTCGGGGGCGCAAACCTGCCTGCCCCTGGCGCGGCTGGCACCGAAGACCCTCGACGAACTGGTGCAGGTCATCGGCCAGGCACCGGGAAAAGTGCGGCCGGTGGGCTCGGGCCATTCGTTCAGTGCCCTGGTGCCCACCGACGGCACGCTGCTGTCCCTGAGCTATTTCAACGGCCTGCTGGAGCATGACCCGCACACCTTGCAGGCGACCTTCGCCGCCGGCACACCGATGTCGCGCATGGGCCAGGCCTTGAAAGACGTCGGCCAGGCGCTGCCGAACATGGCGGATATCGATTACCAGACCTTGGCCGGGGCGATCTCCACCTCTACCCATGGCACCGGCGTGGGCTTCACCTCTTATTCCGGTTGCGTCACCGGCCTGCAACTGGTGACGGCCCAGGGCGAGGTTCTGGACTGTGACGCCCACCATCACCCTGAAGTGTTCAGCGCCGCCCGGGTATCCCTCGGCGCCCTCGGCGTGGCCACCCGGGTACGTTTGCAAAACCGCACGCCGTACCGCCTGCGGGAGCGCCAGTGGATCGCCAAGACCGAAGAATTGCTGGAAGACGTAGGGAAAAACACCCGGGAAAACCAGCACTGGGAAATGCTCGTGGTGACCCATTCCGACTACGCGCTGTCCATCGCCCTGAATGAAACCACCGACCCCGAAACCCCGCCCATCGACCCGGCCGAGGCGGGCGGCAACGAGTTTGTGTCGATCATCGAAAAGCTCGACAAGTACGGCAGTGATTTCCCCGACGCCCGGCGCACCTTGCTCAACAGCCTGCGGTTTTTCGCCAGCTTCGAAGACCGCGTCGCCGAGTCGTACCAGGTGTACGCCAACGTGCGCAATGTGCGCTTCAACGAGATGGAATATTCGGTGCCCGCCGAACACGGCCCGGCCTGCCTGCGGGAAATCCTCAAGTTGATCAACGACAAGGACCTGCGTACCTGGTTTCCCATCGAGTACCGCTACGTCAAGGCCGACGACATTCCGCTGAGCATGTTCGAGGGCCGCGACAGCTGTTCGATCTCCGTGCACCAGCACTACACCATGGACCACCACAACTTCTTCGCCGCCGTGGAACCGATCTTCTGGAAATACGCCGGCCGCCCGCACTGGGGCAAGTTGCACACCCTCAATGCGCGCACCTTGCAGCCGTTGTACCCGCGCTGGGAAGAGTTCACCCGGGTGCGCCGCGAGCTGGACCCCAGCGGTAAATTCCTTAATGCGCACCTGTCATCGATTCTGGGAGTGGCCTGATGAACCGCAGACATTTCATGCTCGGCACCGGTGTGTTGCTGGTAGGCGGTGCCATGCTGCTAAGACCGGGCGACCGGGGCAGCCCGTACACCGAGTACTTTCGTAGCCTGAATCAGGAACTCAAGGCCCATGGCCCGATGCGCCCGGTGATGCTGATTGACCTCGACCGGCTGGACCACAACATCGATGTGGTGATGCAGTCGGTACAACGTGGCGGCAAACACCTGCGGCTGGTGGAGAAATCCCTGCCCTCGCCAGGGCTGCTGGCCTACATCGCCAAGCGTGCCGGCACCCAACGCCTGATGTCGTTTCACCAGCCGTTTCTGAACCACGATGCCCAGGTCTTTCCCGACGCCGATATCCTGCTGGGCAAGCCGTTGCCGGTGCGTTCGGCCGAGCTGTTTTACCAAACCCACAAAGGCCCGTTCGACCCGTCCCGGCAGTTGCAATGGCTGCTGGACACCCCCGAACGCTTGCAGCAATACCTGGCGCTGGCCCAGGGGCTGGGCACGAAACTGCGGGTCAATATCGAGCTGGATGTGGGCCTGCATCGCGGCGGCATCAGCGACAACGCGGTGCTGGGGCAGATGCTGACGCTGATCAGCGCGCATCCGCAGCAGCTGGAATTCAGCGGCTTCATGGGGTACGACCCGTTTGTGGGCATGGGAGTACCGGGCATTCTGGGTTCGCCCCAGGATCTGTTCGAGAAGGTCATGCAGCGCTACAACGGCTATGTGGACTACACCCGTCAGCACTTTGCGCCGCTGTGGCATGACGGGCTGACATTGAACACGGCGGGCAGCCCGAGTTATCGCATTCACGAGCAGGAAAAACTCAGCAGCGAGGTGTCGGTGGGCACGGCGTTGCTCAAGCCGACCCACTATGACTTACCGTCGCTGAGTGAACACCTGCCGGCGGCTTATATCGCCACGCCCGTATTGAAAAGCACCGGGCCGGTGGACATTCCGGCGCTGGATAGCAAGTCGCGGTTGTTCTCGTGGTGGGATGCAAACCAGCGCGCCACGTTCTTTATCTACGGGGGCAACTGGATGGCTGAATTTGAATCGCCCAAGGGATTGCAGAGTAATGACCTGTACGGGCGCAGCTCCAATCAGGAGATGGTCAACGGCTCGCCTAAGGTGGGGCTGAACGTGGAAGACCAGGTGTTTTTGCGCCCGACCCAGAGCGAGTTTGTGTTGTTGCAGTTCGGGGATTTGCTGGCGGTGCGCGGCGGGAAAATCGTCGATACCTGGCCGGTCTACAGCTGAAGAAACCCGATCAACATGTGGGAGCTGGCTTGCCTGCGATAGCATCACCTCGGTATCACTGAAAACCGAGTTGCCTGCATCGCAGGCAAGCCAGCTCCCACATTTTTAATCGGGTTTACAGGGCAAACGGAATCGTCAATTTCGCCCACAACATGTCGCCTTCCGGGCGATTCTGCACATCAAATTCCTTGGCCCAGCGCACTTCCGCACTGGCGTACTTGAGGAAGGTGAAATACACCGCAGGACCTATCGCAAACACCTGGCCCTTGACCCCGTCGTCGACGTCTTCGCCGTAGATATTCACCACCGTGTGCCCGTACTGCTTATCGTCGGTGGTCTGCTTGAGGTAGTAGCCGTTGACCCCCAGGCTGAGGTTGTCGGTGACCTTGTAGCTGGCGGAATAATCGAAGTGGAAAATCTGCCCCGAACGGTAATGGGTGTCGGGGTTTTCCTTGTTGAAGCTGTAGGTGGTCTTGATCGACAGCTCGGTGCGTTCGTTGGGCATCCAGGTCGCCGACACCAGCGGCTTGTAGGTGTAGAAATTGTTGCTGGTATTGGCCAGGCGCGAGGCGTCGTATTCGCCGGTGGGCAGGGTGATTTCCAGGGCGGTACCCACGGTCAGGTTCGTGCCCAGGTCCCAGAGAATGATCGGCGCCAGCGTGGTGTCGCCCATGCTCTCGCGGGTGTCGGACATGCCGAACAGCGACACCTGTTGTTTCAGGTACGGCTGGGCGAAGTACCCCCCCAGGCGCCCACCGAATACCCGCAGCGGGCTGAGGTAATCCAGGCGCGGGATGATCGCGTCGGACTTGATCTTCACATCCGGCACCTTGCCGCCCAGGGAGCTGATATCGAGCTTTTTGGCTTCGTAATGGTTGTAGTAAATGTTGAAGGCGAACATATGGTCCGGCAGGTTGTTCACGTCCAGCGGCAGGATATAGAAGCCGTCGGTGCCGGGGCCGATGTTGTCGACGCCGCCTTCGGTGGCCAGGGCCGGCAGGCTGATGAGGGTCAACAGGGCGAGTTGCACGGGGTAAAACGCACGGGTCGTGTTCATGTCTGGGCTCATTATTATTATCAGGACGACGCTGCCTATAGAAATAAGCCCTGAGCGCCCGGCGGGGCAGGGTATTGGCGGCCATATAGGGGGACTTTGGCGGACACCTTTCATCCAGAGTGCAGCGCCTCTTGCAAGCGCCTATGATTGTCAGGATGTTTCAAAAACAAGAACTGAAGCACTCAGTCGGGAATCGAAGATCCATGCAAAGGAAAGCCGTTGATCCGCACTATGACTTGGCCCTGGTCTCGCCATTTTTGCTGCAAACCCTCGGACAAGTGGTCGCGCAAAAGGGCGCGAGTGCCGAGCACCTGTGCCGTGGCCTGGGGTTTACCCTGGCTGACCTGGACGACCCGGCCCAGCGGATTTCCTATCGCCAGGCGGTCGCGATGATCCAGCGGGCCCTCAAGGTGTTGCCCGATCAGGGGCTGGGCCTGTGGGTGGGCCATCAGAATGTACTCGGCACCCTGGGCCTGCTCGGGCATGTGATTTCACTGTGCAAGACCCTGCGCGACGCCTTTGCCATTGGCGAACGCCATCAGCACACCTCTGGCGGCATCGCCACCTCACGCATCCATGAGGGCGCCCAGGAAGTTTTCGTCGATATCGAATGCCTGCTGCCCTACGCCGAAGTACAGGTGTTTGCCGCAGAGGAATTCTTCGCCAGCCTGATGGTGTATGGCCGGGCCTTGGTGGGTGAGGGGTTCATGCCGTTGCGCGTCGAGTTTATCCACGCTGCGCCCACCTATGTCGCCGACTATCACCAGCTGTTTGGCGCGGATGTGCGCTTTGGCTGCCTGCATAACCGTATGGTCCTGGCCAGCCACTGGCTGGACGTGCGCTTGCCCAATCACCATGCCCTGGCCTTGCGCCAGGCCCTGGAATTACTCGAGCTGGAAAGCGCCCAACTGCATCAGAAAATGGATTTGATCCAGGCGGTGGAGCGCGCGATTTCCCGCGATCTGCAAGGCAGCCAGCTGGAAAAGGTCGCCAGTGACTTGAACATGAGCGGGCGCACCTTGCGGCGGCGGCTGACCGAGCACGGGCTGACGTTTGAAGGTCTGCTGGAGCAGGTACGGCGGGCACGAACCATGGGGTTGCTGAGCAATCCGGGGTTGTCCATCGAGCGTATTACCGAGGAAGTGGGCTATAGCGATGTGCGCAGTTTTCGGCGGGCGTTCAAGCGCTGGACCGGGCTGAGCCCCAGTGCGTTTCGGGGGGAGGGAAGCGGGCTGGCGTGATCCCTGGGGTGGTCCCTTCAGGACGCCATGGAGGTGTTGATTACGCGTCTGAGCGAGCGCGCAAAGGTTTGCTTTTCGGCGAATCAAAAAGCGCGCCGATCGCCTGACGCGCCCGCGACAACCGGCTCATTACGGTGCCGATCGGCAATTCGAGCATTTCGGCGGCTTCCTTATAGCTGAAGCGTTCCACGCCCACCAGCAACATCACCTCGCGCTGGCCTTCGGGCAGCTTGTGCACGGCCTCGAGAATCTGCCGGTGCATCAGGTCGGACTCCGGGTTGGGGGCCTCGGGGTCGCTGACGGTTTCGAGGAACTCGTCGTTCCAGTCCATGCGCGAGCGGCTGCGCACCTTGCGTGAACGCAGTTCATTGATCCAGGTGGAGTGGACAATCGAAAACATCCAGCTCAACACCGAGGTGTCGGGCTGCAATTGATGGGAGCGTTCCAAGGCACGCACACAGGCAAGCTGGACCAGATCCTCGGCATCGTGTTTGTCGCCCGAAATCCGCAATGCGAACGCCCAGAGGCGCGGCAGCAGTTCTGGCAGCAGTGCGGGTAAATCTGCACCGGTGATCGACATATTTCCTCTTATTATTTCGTGATGCCTAAAATGGAGCGGTCAGGCTACGAGGTCATGCCGTAGCGGATGCCAATGTCTGGGCGTCCTTTGCGTTGCTGAGGATCCTGGAAAGCGCGTGCAGAACAGCGATATTGGGTGCATAGCACAAAGCGGGCCAACAAATTATTGTGTCATTGTCACGGGAAAGATACAGACACAAGATGAAACATATAATATTTAAACGACCGAGGGAATATTTTCGAATTCCAAGTGTTGTCTTAGAGTATTTGCTCCTGTTTTAAAGTATTTTCGGTTTGCCTTTTAGTGTTTCCAGTTGTTGCAACGCGATGATTGATATCAATATGATGGCTTCTAGCTACCCGCTGACCAGCCGCATTGGCCCACAAGGCCGAGATCACGTAACGTAGTCATGATGAATAAATGGAGTGATGACCCAATGGTAGCGGACGATGCCCTGCTTATGGCCTATGTTGACGGCGAACTGACGCCGCAACAGAACCAGGAGCTTGAGCGGCTTATGGACGCTTCGCCGGATTTGGCCCAGCGCGTCTCCCGGTTGATGGCTTCCTGCCTGCCTTATGAGGAAGCGTTTGCCCGGCAGAAACTGCCGCCGGTGCCCGAGAGCCTGAAGCTCAATATTGCGGCCCTGGCGGCTCAGCATTCGGCTGCCCAGACCACCGCGCCGGCGTCTGCCCCCGTGGCTGCTAGAAAAGACAGCGTTTTTGCCCGCTTGTTCGGCCAGTCCCGACCTAAATTTGCATGGATGGCCCTGACCTTCGCCGCCGGTGCCGCCTGCTATGCGCTGGTGCTGCAAGTGGGTGTGCTCAATGGCGTGCTCAAGCCCGGTTTTGACGCCACCGCGCCCGCCGTTGCCCAGACCTTGCCATGGGTTCAGCAGGCGGCTGCCTACCAGCATCTTTATACCCGTGAGACCGTGGACTACGGCGCCCAGCCGACCGATGTGGTGACCAAGACCCTGGCCGATATTCGCGAGGTCGACGGCCTTGCGCTGCGCGTGCCGGACCTGAGTTCCGCCGGGCTGACCTTCAAACGTGTGCAACGCCTGCGCTTCAACAACAAGGCGCTGATCCAGCTGGTCTACCTGCCCGAGAACGGTGCACCGGTTGCCCTGTGCGTGATGAAGGAACCCAAGCCGGACCAGTCCCTGACGCAGCAAAGCGTGGCACAAATGAACGTTGTTACCTGGCGCCAGTCTGAGCTGGGCTACGCGCTGATCGGCGAGCCAGAAGGCGTGGACCTCAAGGCTGTGGCGCGGCTTGTCGCAGACCGCACGGCCGGCCAGTTGTTCGCGGTTTCCCGCACACCACTGTGGGTCGCTGATATCCAGAAATGACAGTACCGGGATCGAGCATTGGATCCCAATGCTGCGGTTCCAGGTAGTTTGATGAAAAAGCGCCATCGTCTGATGTTCCCCCTCGCAGCTGTCACCCTTGCCCTCGGTACCTGGGGCTATCACGCGGGGTGGCTGGCCTCCACGTTTTCCCCGTCACCCACTGCGGCACAAATCGTCGATGAGATGGAAGCGGCGGCCGGTCGGGCCCATCCCGGATTCCGGCGCAACCATGCCAAGGGCTTGTGCATCACCGGCAGGTTTGAAAGCAGTGGTCAGGCGGTAGAGATCTCCAGCGCCCAGGTGTTACAGCGCGGCAGCGTACCGGTGCTCGGCCGGCTGTCTGCCGCCGGGGGCGACCCGGCCCAGGCCGATGCCCATGGCATGATCCGCAGCATGGCCCTGAGCCTCACCGGCGCCGACGGCCAAACCTGGTACACCGCGATGAATTCGGTGCCGGTGTTCCCGGTCAACACGCCCGAAGGCCTCTACGAGCAGTTGCGGGCCTCGATGCCGGAGTACGGCGGCAGCGGCCCCGACCCGAAGAAGATGAACGCCTTCAAACAGGCGCATCCGGAGATTCAACCGTTTGAAGCCTGGCTGGCAGACCATCCCGCATCGTCCGGTTTCGACAACACCGCGTTCTATAGCGTGAATGCGTTCCGCATGACCAACGCCCGGGGCCAGGTGCGGTTTGTGCGCTGGAGCATGGTGCCCGAGACGGCCTACACACCGATGACCGCCGCCGAGGGCAGCGACCCGGATTTCCTGGCGTTTGGTTTTGCCCATCGGGTCGCGCAGTCGCCGGCGCGCTGGCACCTGATGATCACCCTGGCGGAACCCGGCGACCCCACCACCGACGCCACCCTGCGCTGGCCCGAAGAGCAGCGTCGGCAGATCGACGCCGGCGTGCTGGTGATCGACCGCCAACAACCGCAGATCGACGGCGCCTGCCGTGACATCGACTTCAACCCGCTGGAATTGCCGGCAGGGATCGAACCCTCCGACGACCCTTTGCTGCTGGCCCGTGAGGCTGCGTATGCCGAGTCCCACAAGCGGCGGGTCGCGGAGCAGGCCGGGCACTGAGATTGGCTACCTGATCTTCCCCCGGATTGGCTATTTGTCCAACGCACCCGGCTCACTACTCTAGACACCAATCCCCACTGCTCTGGAGTACCACCATGCAAACTCGCACCGACTTCTACACCGCCTCCCCGGACGCCATGAAAGCCATGCTCGCCCTGGAAGCCGCCGTCGGCAAACTGTCCATCGAACTGCCGCTGCTGGAGCTGGTGCGCCTGCGCGTCTCACAGATCAACGGCTGCGCCTTCTGCCTCGACATGCACACCGCCGACGCCCGCAAGGGGGGTGAAACCGAGCGTCGCCTGTACACCGTCTCGGCCTGGCGTGAAACGCCGTTCTTCACCCCCCGCGAACGCGCCGCGCTGGCCTGGGCTGAAAGCCTGACCCTGATCAGCCACACCCACGCGCCGGATGAAGACTTCACCGAGCTGGCTGCCCATTTCAGCGCCCAGGAGCAAGTCGACCTGAGCGTGGCGATTGCCACCATCAACAGCTGGAACCGCCTGGCGGTGGGCTTTCGCAAGATGCCCAAGTAATCAAAGAACGAAGCAGATCCAGTGTGGGAGCTGTCGAGCCCCAGCGAGGCTGCGATGGGATCGCTGCGGTGTAACAGGCAGACCGCGCTGCCTGCATCGCGGGCAAGCCCGGCTCCTGCAAGCCGCTTTAAAAGTTAACTGTTGCACTCAAGCGCGCCGTCAACGGCGCGCCCTGGAACAGGTAGTCATCTCCCAGGTATTCGCCGGTATCGCGCCAGTAACGCTTGTCGAACAGGTTGTCGACGCTCAGGCGGAACACCGTTTCATAGCCATCGAGCCTGGTGGTGTAGCGGCTGCCGACATTGACGATGGCGTAGTCCCCCACTTCCACATCACCGTTGCGATTGGCGTACTTGCTGGCGCTGTATTGCACGCCGCCCAGCAACGCCAGGCCGTCGACCCAGGGCAGGGCGTAATCGGCATACACACTCGCCCGCAGCTTCGGCACGTTGATCGCCTGATGGCCTTCGTATTCCGGTGTGCCGCTGCCCGTCACCCGTGCGCGAATTGCTGCGACGCTGGCGGCAATCTGCAAGCGTTGGGTGGCCCAGCCGTTGGCCGATAATTCCAGGCCGGTGTTTTTCTGTTCGCCTTGTTGCACGTAGGTGAACGTTCCCGCGTCGTCGGGCCTGGCGTATTGATAGGCCTGGCGCGTCTGGAAGAGGGCGGCGGCGAAGCTGATGCGGCGCCAGTCGTATTTCACACCGGCTTCGATCTGGCGAGAGACGGTTGGAGCGAGGGTTTCACCGTTGTTCAGCGCGAACCAAGGCGCTTGCCCACCCAGGGACAAGCCCTTGCTGTAGCTGGTATAGAGCGACAGGTTTTCGATCGGTTTATAGATCAGCGCCGCCTGGGGCAGGAACACATACTGCTGGGTGTGGCGCGATTCATTGCCCTGATCATCGAAGGCTTTTTCGTCCAGGCGTACTTCGCGGCCGCCCACGATGGTCTGCCATTGCTCGTTGAAGCTGATGCGATCAGTGACGAACAGGCCATATTGGCGGCTGTCGAGATTGCGGTGGCTGTCGTTCAACGCACCTGCGTAACGCGGAAAATTCTCGGGTTGCTGATTGATGTTGCCTGTGCCGATCCACTCGTTGATCGACTCGCGCTTGTCGATTACGCGACGAAACGCGCTCGTGCCAAACGTCAGCTCATGGCCAAGGCCACCGGTATTGAACAGCCCCGTCATCGCCGCCTGGATTTCATCATCGCGCCGGGTGTCATCCGGGCTGCGGAAGTCGTAGATGCCATAGTCGCCTTCCGGGCTGAAGTAGTTCTGGTTGCCGGCAGTGTCGCCACCCCACGCAAACGAACTGTAATCATCAATCACCACCTTGCTGCGCGCCGCGCTCACGCTGCCTTTCCATTGGTCATTGAAGCGGTACTCAAACTTGCCATTGAGGTTCAGCGAATCGATTCCCACCTGGTTCGCACCGCTCTGATGCCCCAGCAGTTTTTTCGGCGATGCGTTGTGCGGCACCTCGGTCCCGCCCAGTAACTGATAGCCCGGCACCGAGCGCTGCTGCTTGTTCTGATACTCCGCGTCCAGTTGCAAGACCGCATCGGGGCTGATGTTCCAGTCGAACGCCAGGGACAGGAAATCCCGGTGGCCATTGGCATGTTCGACATAGGAATTGAGGTCTTCATGGGCCACGTTGGCGCGCAGGCCGAACTGCTGCTCGCTGCCAAACCAGCCACCCACGTCGGTGGCCAGGTAACCACTGCCACGGTCATCGGTGGACACCGTCACCGAGCGCACATCCTCCGGGCGCTTGGTCACGTAATTGATCACGCCGCTGGGCTCGGAAATCCCGCTTTGCAGACCCGACAATCCCTTGAGCAGCTCCACGCGCTGCTTGTTTTCCAGGGCAACGTTCTGCTCGCCGGTGATGGTGCGGCCGTTGATCTTGTAGCTGCTGGCGGCATTCAGCGAGAAGCCGCGCACCACGAAGTTTTCGTAGTAGCCGATGGGCGCGTAGCTGTCGCCCACCGAGGCGTCGTTGCGCAGCACTTCGCTGAGCAAGCGCGCCTGTTGATCCTTGATCAGCGACTCGTTGAACACCGCGATCGAGGCGGGCGTATCAAGCAGTGGCGCCTCGTTGAAACCGCCCACCGACGCGGTGTCGGTGTTATAGCCGGACTCATCCTGGCCCTGAACCTTCACCTCCGGCAGTTCAATGTCAGCCGCCTGGCTGCTACCGATACCTGCACTGAGCAGCAGGCCTAGGGCGAAACGTGAAGGGACAGCGGGGCGAAGACGCAAAACCATGGGGGAAGGCCTGAGAGCGCAGAGCGGAGGGCGCATAAGCTAGGCATAACGGCGACGTTTTACAAGTTTTCGAGAATGATTCGCTTTGAGACATCCCGTCTCAGCCCGCACACCGATCCTGCTACCGCTCGACAGCCGTGCCTGGCACCTGCGATAGACAAGGCTTCTCTCACCGTTGAAGGAGATCGTCATGAGTATCGCTGGAAAAGTTGCGCTGGTGACCGGCGCCGGGCAAGGCATCGGCCGGGCCATTGCCCTGCGCCTGGCACGGGACGGCGCCGACATCGCGTTGGTGGACATCAACAGCGCCAAGATCGAAGCGGTGGCGGCCGAGGTCGTGGCACTGGGGCGCAAGGCCTCGGTGTTTGTCGCCGATGTCTCGCAGCTGGAGCAAGTGGTCGCGGCGGTCGAACACGCCCACCAGACCCTGGGCGGCTTCGACATCATCATCAACAACGCCGGCGTCGCGCAAATTGACGCGCTGCTGGACGTGACCCCGGAACAGGTCGACCGCACGTTGCGTATCAATGTGCAGGGCACCCTCTGGGGCATCCAGGCCGCAGGCAAGAAATTCAAGGCCCTTAAGCAGAAGGGCAAGATCATCAACGCCTGCTCGATTGCCGGCCATGAAGGCTTCGCCTTGCTCGGGGTGTACTCGGCCACCAAGTTTGCCGTGCGCGCACTGACCCAGGCGGCAGCCAGGGAATTGGCCAGTGACGGGATTACCGTCAACGCCTATTGCCCGGGCGTGGTGGGCACGGACATGTGGGTCGAGATCGACAAGCGCATGGCCGAGATTACCGGCGCCGAGGTGGGGGCGACGTACAAGAAGTATGTGGACGGGATTGCCTTGGGCCGGGCGGAAACGCCGGAGGACGTGGCGGGGTTGGTGTCGTACCTGGCCGGGCCGGATTCGGATTACATGACCGGGCAAGCGCCGTTGATTGATGGCGGGATTCTGTACCGCTGAGCCAAATGTGGGAGCTGGCTTGCCTGCGATAGCGGTGCAACAGTCGCCAGATGTATTGACTGAAACACTGCAATCGCAGGCAAGCCAGCTCCTACATTTGAAGGTGTTGGGTCAGTGCTTCCCGGGCATATCGATCCCCAGCTGGTTAACCCGCCGATACAACGTCGCCCTGGAAATCCCCAGCGCCTGCGCCGCCGCCAGCGGCTTCCAGCGATGCCGAATCAGTGCATCCAGCACCCACTGCCGCTCCGGGCTGGCGCTTTCCGATGCTTCAGCCGCAACCGCCTCACCGCGAACCTCCACCGGCAAATCCGCCAACTGAACCGTCCCTCCGTCACACACCGCGCACGCATACGCCAGCACATGCCGCAGCTGCCGCACATTCCCCGGCCAGGCGTAACCCAGCAGCAATTCCAGCGCCGCGGATGTGATCCCTACCGAAGTACCGCTGTGCCGCGCTTCCTGCGCCAGCAGCCGGTTGATCAACACCAGCTTGTCCGTCCGCTCCCGCAATGGTGGTACGCAGAACCGCGCACAACCCAGTCGGAAATACAGGTCCTCACGAAAGCTTCCGGCACTCACCAGCGCCGCCAAATCCCGATGGCTGGCGCAGATCACCTGGATGTCCACCGCGCGGGTTTTTGCCCCGCCCAGCGGTGCCACTTCACCTTCCGCCATCACCCGCAGCAGGCGCGTCTGCAAGGCCAGGGGCATGTCGCCGATCTCGTCGAGAAACAACGTGCCGCCATCGGCCTGCAACAGCAACCCGGTCATGCCCTTGCTGGAGGCGCCGGTGAACGCCCCGGCCACGTAGCCGAACAGCTCGCTTTCAATCAGGTTCTCCGGGATTGCCGCGCAGTTCACTGCCACAAACGGCCCGTCACGGCGGGCACTGCGTTCATGCAACTGACGGGCAAAAACCTCTTTGCCAGCGCCGGTCTCGCCCTGCACCAGCACCGGCAGGTTGCGGTCCTTGACCCGCAGGGCCAGGCGCAGGTGCTCTTCCACACGCGGGTCTGTCTGTTGACTCAAAGAAGCCGCCGCAGGCGCCGCTTTGCGACGTGGCGCACTGACCCGCACCTGCAAAGCGCCAGGCTCGCCGAGCCAGTGCAGCTGTTGCGTCGTTTGGTCGGTCACGGCGCGCAACGCGTCCAGGTCAAACACTTCACCGATATGCTCCGGCAATTGCCCGAAGCGCAATCGCAGCGCCTGCCGCGCCTTGCTGTTCAAGGCTTGCAGCCGCCCGTCCTGATCCCACGCCAGCAACATGTCTGGCTGGCTATCGACGTAACCCGGCGTGCTGTGAGCCTGCAACACCCAATGTTGCCGGGCGCTGTGCATGAAAAACGCGTTCTCGATGGCCCGGGCGCTCTGCGCCACCATCTGCCGTACCAGGTGCTGGCTGCGCCGGTCATCCGGGGACTTGAGGGCCGACGCGTCCATCACGCCGAGCAGGTTGCCCTGGGGATCGAAAATCGGGGCGGCGGAGCAGGTCAGGCCGATAAACGCCGCGCGAAAGTGGTCGCGCTTGTGCACGGTGACCGCCGCCTTGCTGGTCAGCACCGTGGCCACGCCGCAGGTGCCTTCCTCGGCTTCCGACCAGCAGGTGCCGAGGTACAGGCCCGCTTTGCGGCAGTCATTGCGAATGCCGGCGTCCACACGGTGGTCGATGGTCTGGCCCTGGGCGTCGGTGAGCATCACGCAGTAATCGGCGTGCCGTACCCGGTTGTGAATCTGCCCGACTTCCTCGCTGGCGATGCGCATGAACAGCTCGGCGCGTTCGCGGCATTCCTTGAGCAGGGTGCTGGTGAGGATGCGCGGCCCTTGCAGGGAACCCGGGTCGAGGTGGTGCTGCTCCATGGAGCGGCGCCAGGAATCAAATATCAGCGACGGCACCGGGGCCTGGGGCAGGCGGTCGGCATTGCGTACCACGCGGCTGACACAGTCGACATGGTCCTTGGAGTTCACGGCGAGCATTGAAGCCTCCGGTTCTCGATCCTTGTTGTTATGCCCGCCATTAAGCGCCCATGGGCCGGGACGGACAAGGGCGGCCTGACCAGCTGCCCGGGGTGAGACGCAGCGTCTCATTGTGCCTGAGACGCTGCGGGCAGGTTGCAACGGTGCGTCTCATTGAACGGGCCATGGTGACCTGGCCGCGACTGCGGGCAGCTGCTCTGGATCAAGGCTTTGCCGGATTTATCGACAGATTGGCACAGGCCGTGCTGAGAGCCTTGCAGCTGGCCTGATCCAGCCTTTTGTGTGTCGAGACAACCTGGAGAACAACAAGATGTCCACTCACCTGTCCACCGATCAATTGCTTCATGCCTACACCGTGATGCGCACCATCCGTGATTTCGAGGAACGCCTGCACGTGGAATTCGCCACCGGCGAGATCCCCGGTTTCGTGCATTTGTATGCCGGCCAGGAAGCCAGCGCCGCCGGGGTCATGGCCCACCTCAACGATGAAGATTGCATCGCCTCCAACCACCGTGGCCACGGGCATTGCATCGCCAAGGGCGTGGATGTGTTCGGCATGATGGCCGAGATCTACGGCAAGAAAACCGGGGTGTGCGGCGGCAAGGGCGGCTCCATGCACATCGCCGACCAGGAGAAGGGCATGCTTGGCGCCAACGGCATTGTCGGCGCCGGTGCACCGTTGGCAGCCGGCGCGGCCCTGGCGGCCAAGCTCAAGGGCAGCGCGGGCGTGGCGGTCGCATTTTTTGGCGACGGCGGCTCCAACGAGGGCGCGGTGTTTGAAGCGATGAACCTGGCGTCGATCATGAACCTGCCGTGCCTGTTCGTGGCCGAGAACAACGGCTATGCCGAAGCCACCGGGTCGGGCTGGTCGGTGGCCTGCAAGGACATTGCCGAGCGCGCCGTGGGCTTTGGCATGCCGGGGGTGATCGTCGATGGCAACGATTTCTTCGCCGTGCACCAAGTCCTCGGCGTCGCCGTAGAGCGCGCCCGCAGCGGTAAAGGGCCGACCTTGGTGGAGGTCAAACTGAGCCGCTTCTATGGCCACTTCGAAGGTGATGCGCAAACCTATCGCGGCCCGGATGAAGTGAAAAACCTGCGGGAAACCGGCGACTGCCTGAGCCTGTTTCGCCAGCGCTGCACCGCAGAAGGCTGGCTGGACGCGGCGCAGTTCGAGCGCATCGACGCCGAAGTCGCGCTATTGATCGAAGACGCCGTGCGCCTGGCCAAGTCCGATCCCAAACCCCAGGCCGCCGACTTGCTCAGCGACGTCTACGTCGCCTACCGCTAATCGCCACCCACTACAAAAACAATCCGTGGAGAAGTCATCATGGCTCGAAAAATCAGCTATCAGCAGGCAATCAACGAAGCCCTGGCCCAGGAAATGCGCCGCGACCAGAGCGTGTTCATCATCGGCCAGGACGTGTCCGGCGGCACCGGCTCGCCGGGTGAGCAGGACGCCTGGGGCGGCGTGCTGGGTGTCACCAAAGGCCTGTACCCGGAATTCCCCGACCGCGTGCTGGACGCGCCACTTTCCGAAGTCGGCTACGTGGGCATGGCCGTCGGCGCGGCCACCCGAGGCATGCGCCCGGTGTGCGAGTTGATGTTCGTCGACTTTATCGGCTGCTGCCTCGACCAGTTGCTCAACCAGGCGGCGAAGTTTCGCTACATGTTCGGCGGCAAGACCACCACGCCGCTGGTAGTGCGCGCGATGTACGGCGCCGGCCTGCGTGCGGCGGCCCAGCATTCGCAGATGCTCACCTCGATGTGGACCCATATCCCCGGGCTCAAGGTGGTGTGCCCGGCCACGCCCTATGACGCCAAGGGCATGCTGATCCAGGCGATCCGCGACAACGACCCGGTGATTTTCCTCGAACACAAAATGCTCTACAGCCTCCAGGGCGACGTGCCGGAAGAGCTGTACACCGTGCCGTTCGGCGAAGCCAATTTCGTGCGCGAAGGCAACGATGTGACCCTGGTGACCTACGGGCGCATGGTGCATGTCGCCCTGGAAGCGGCGGCCAGCCTGGCGCGCCAGGGCATCGACTGCGAAGTAATCGACCTGCGCACCACCAGCCCGCTGGACGAAGACAGCATCCTCGAAAGCGTGGAAAAAACCGGGCGCCTGGTGGTGATCGACGAGTCCAACCCGCGCTGCTCCATCGCTACGGATATCAGTGCGTTGGTGGCGCAACGGGGCTTCCGTTTCCTGCGTGCGCCGATCGAAATGGTCACCGCGCCCCACACGCCGGTGCCGTTCTCTGATGCCCTGGAAGACCTGTACATCCCCAACGCAGCGAAGATCGAAGCGGCCGTGCTGAAGATCGCCGACAAGAGGAACGCCGCATGATCCACACACTGACCATGCCCAAGTGGGGCCTGTCGATGACCGAAGGCCGGGTTGATGTCTGGCTCAAGCAGCCGGGCGACCGGGTGGAGAAGGGCGAAGAAGTGCTGGATGTCGAGACTGACAAGATCTCCAGCAGCGTCGAGGCGCCGTTCAGCGGGGTGCTGCGGCGGGTGTTGGCCCACAGCGATGAGACCTTGCCGATAGGGGCATTGCTGGCAATCGTGGTGGAGGGCGAGGCCAGCGAGGCCGAGATTGATGCGGTGATCGAGACGTTCCAGGCCGGGTTCGTTTCCAGTGCCGCCGAGGCGCAAGCCAGCGGCCCGTCGGCGCAAAAGGTCGAAGTGAGCGGGCGCCTGCTGCGCTATCTGGAGTTGGGGGAGGGCGGCACACCGCTGGTACTGGTGCATGGTTTTGGTGGCGACCTGAATAACTGGCTGTTCAACCACCCGGCGCTCGCGGCTGAACGGCGGGTGGTTGCCCTGGATTTGCCGGGGCATGGCGAGTCGGGCAAGACCCTGCAAACCGGTGATCTTGATGAGCTGAGCCAGGCGGTATTGGCGCTGCTGGATCACCTGAAGATTGACCGCGTGCACCTCGCCGGGCATTCCATGGGTGGGTTGGTCTCCCTGAACATCGCCCGCGTGGCACCGCAGCGTGTGGCTTCCCTGACCTTGATCGCCAGTGCCGGCCTGGGTACGGAAATCAACGCTGATTACCTGCAAGGCTTTATCGAGGCGAGCAATCGCAATGCACTCAAGCCACAACTGGTTCAACTATTCAGCGACCCGGCGCTGGTTACCCGGCAGATGCTGGAGGACATGCTCAAGTTCAAGCGGCTGGAGGGTGTGGATCAGGCACTGCGCCAGATCACCGGGACGTTGTTCAGCGGTGGTCGGCAGTTGGTGGATCTGCGCAGTGCGGTGGGGCAGCAGCCGAGCCTGGTGATCTGGGGCAGTGAGGATGCAATCATCCCGGCGGGCCATGCCCAGGGGTTGGAGGCTCAAGTGGAGATACTGCCGGGGCAGGGGCATATGGTGCAGTTGGAGGCGGCGGAGCGGGTGAATCAGTTGATGCTGGCCTTTCTCAAAAAATATTCCTGAAAAATAAGGGCGCTTTTGTGGCGAGGGGGCTTGTCCCCCGTTGGAGTGCGAAGCGCTCCCGCTTTTTTTTGGGGCCGCTTCGCAGCCCAACGGGGGACAAGCCCCCTCGCCACAGAAATCCCATCATCAGAAAGGTCAGCGGTGTTTTTGGTGGCGCTTCAGGGTCTCGCTCGGCAGCTCCTGAAACAACGCCCGGTAACTGTTGGAAAACCGCCCCAAATGCCAGAACGACCAGTTCATCGCCACCTCCGCCACGGTGGTGTCCGCTGACGGTGGGTTCAGCAACTCCCGCCGTGCACTGTTCAGCCGGCGCAACCTCAACCACTGCGCCGGACTCATCCCGGTATACGTCTTGAACCCATGCTGCAACTGGCGCAACGGCACCCCGGCGATGCGCGCCAGTTCCAGCAGGTTGACCGTTTCATCCGGCACATCCGCCGCCCATTCGCCAATGCGCGCCATGAGGGTTCGCTCCTCGGTACGCCGCTGCAATGAGCCCTGGTCCAGGCACACGCAGGCGTTGTCGAGGATGAACAGGCAATCGTCCAGCAACTGTTGAGTGAGGGCATCGCGGCTCGGCGGGTCAAGCGTCGCCGACAGTCGCGTCAGCGTGCCGCTGAGCCAGCGGCTGAACAACGGGTTTTGCAGGGAGTTGAGCGGGGCCATGAACAACCCCTCCAGCTTTGCCACATCCAGGCCATGGCGCTGGACAAACTGCGGCCCGAACACCACGGCCACTTCGCGGTAGTTCTCCGGCGTGATCCAGGTGTTGCGGCTCTCGCCATTGAGCACATACAGCGCGTTGTCGCTGCCATCGAAACAGAACGCCAGGGAGCCCGGCGGCGCATTGAAATTCTGCTCCACCCGGGTGTTCATCCGCTCTTCATACACCTCGACACCCTGCAGGTCGAGGTAGCGAATCTGCCCGGCAAAATGCCCCGGGGACATCTGCTGGTACTGCTGCACCCAACCGGGTGTCGCACTGCATTGAGCGACCACATCACCGGTGGTGAAGGCCTGTACGCGCAAAGCTGTTGCCTGTGTCATGGGTAACCTGGGCGCACTCTATTGGTGCGTTGTGGTTGGTACAAAGTGGATAGATGCCGTTGGACGGCTGGCCCAAGATAGACCTCAATGCGCCGCGAGGGAAGCCCGTCGGTGCATCATCCAACCCATGACGAGGTCCTTATGAACGCCCCCTTCGATCAGCTGTCCGCCTGGCTGAAAGAACACAAGATTACCGAAGTCGAATGCGTGATCAGTGATTTGACTGGCATCGCACGCGGCAAGATTTCGCCCACCAACAAGTTCCTGCATGAGCGAGGCATGCGCCTGCCGGAAAGTGTGTTGCTGCAAACGGTAACCGGGGACTTTGTCGACGATGACATCTACTACGACCTGCTGGACCCGGCCGACATCGACATGATCTGCCGCCCGGTGTCCAACGCCACCTACGTGGTGCCGTGGGCCATCGAGCCCACCGCTATCGTGATCCACGATACATTCGACAAGCAGGGCAACCCCATCGAACTGTCGCCGCGCAACGTACTGAAAAAGGTCCTGCAGCTCTACACCGACCAGGGTTGGCAGCCGATTGTCGCACCGGAAATGGAGTTCTACCTGACCCAGCGCTGCGAAGACCCGGACCTGCCGCTGAAGACCCCGCTGGGTCGTTCCGGCCGTGCCGAAAGTGGACGCCAGTCGTTCTCCATCGACGCCGCCAACGAATTCGACCCGCTGTTCGAAGACGTCTACGACTGGTGCGAAGCCCAGGGCCTGGACCTCGACACACTGATCCACGAAGACGGCCCGGCGCAGATGGAAATCAACTTTCGCCACGGCGATGCCCTGGACCTCGCCGACCAGATCACCGTGTTCAAACGCACCCTGCGCGAGGCGGCGCTCAAGCACAACGTGGCGGCCACCTTCATGGCCAAGCCCGTGGCCGACGAGCCCGGCAGCGCCATGCACCTGCACCAGAGCGTGGTGGAAATCGCCACCGGCAAGCAGGTGTTTGTCGATGAGCACGGCAACAAGAGCCAACTGTTCCTGAACCACATCGGCGGCTTGCAGAAGTACATCCCCAAGCTGTTGCCGATGTTTGCGCCCAACGTGAACTCATTCCGCCGCTTCCTGCCGGACACCTCGGCACCGGTCAACGTCGAGTGGGGCGAAGAAAACCGCACCGTCGGCCTGCGGGTACCCAGCTCCAGCCCCGACGCCATGCGCGTGGAAAACCGCCTGCCGGGCGCCGACGCCAATCCGTACCTGGCCATCGCCGCGAGCCTGCTGTGCGGCTACCTCGGCATGATCGAAAAGGTCGAGCCAAGTGCGCCGGTGGAAGGCCGCGCCTATGAGCGCCGCAACCTGCGCCTGCCGATCACCATCGAAGACGCCCTGGCGCGCATGGAAGAGTGCGACACCGTCAAGCAGTACCTGGGGGACAAGTTTGTACGCGGTTACGTAGCGGTCAAGCGGGCCGAACACGAGAATTTCAAGCGGGTGATCAGTTCCTGGGAGCGTGAGTTCCTGTTGCTGAGCGTCTGAGAAACCACACTAAAAAAACCAAAGGGGTGTCGATATGCGTCTGGTGAAAAAGCTTCTCCCGCTGGCCTTGGCGGCGTTGTTCAGCAGCGCGGGCCACGCCGCGCAGACGGTCAGTGTGTACAACTGGACCGACTACATCGGTGAGACCACCTTGGCCGATTTCCAGGCCAAGACCGGGATCAAGGTGATCTATGACGTGTTCGACTCCAACGAAACCCTGGAGGGCAAGCTGCTGGCCGGCCGCACCGGCTACGACGTGGTAGTGCCGTCCAACCACTTTCTGGCACGCCAGGTCAAGGCCGGGGCATTCCTGAAACTGGACCGCTCCCAGTTGCCCAACTTCAAGAACCTCGACCCCAAACTGCTCAAGCTGCTGGAGAAAAACGACCCGGGCAACGAGCACTCGGTGCCGTACCTGTGGGGCACCAACGGCATCGGCTACAACGTCGACAAGGTCAAGCAGGTGCTGGGTATCGACCATATCGATTCCTGGGCGGTGCTGTTTGAACCGGAGAACATCAAGAAGCTGCACGAGTGCGGTGTAGCGTTCCTCGACTCGGCGGACGAACTGTTCCCGGCGATCCTCAACTACATGGGCAAGGACCCGCGCAGCGAGAATCCCGAAGACTACAAACAGGCTGAAGCCAAGCTGCTGACCCTGCGGCCGTACATCACCTACTTCCATTCTTCCAAGTACATCTCGGACCTGGCCAACGGTGACATCTGCGTGGCCTTCGGTTATTCCGGCGATGTTTTCCAGGCCGCCAACCGCGCCAAGGAAGCCAAGAACGGCGTGAATATCGCCTACTCGATCCCCAAGGAAGGCAGCAACCTGTGGTTCGACCTGCTGGCCATCCCGGCGGATGCCGCCAACCCGAAAGCGGCCCACGCCTTTATCAACTACTTGCTGGACCCTGAAGTGATCGCCAAGGTCAGCGCCAGCGTCGGCTACGCCAATCCGAACCCGGCGGCCAAGGCCTTCATGGCGCCGGAACTGGTGAACAACCCCGAGATCTACCCGTCCCAGGAAGTGCTCGACAAACTCTACATTTCCACCACCCCGACGCCTGCCGTCATGCGCTTGATGACGCGGTCCTGGAGCAAAGTGAAGACCAACAAATGAACCGTTCCCCGTCCGACCACGCCCGTTCCTATTACCTGGCTTCGGCCAACGCCATGCCCCGGCGCCCAGCGCTGGGGGCTGACCTGACGGCCGATGTGTGTGTGATCGGCGGTGGATTCACCGGGGTCAACACCGCCATTGAACTGGCCCAGCGCGGGCTGTCGGTGGTCCTGCTGGAGGCCCGTCGCATCGGCTGGGGCGCCAGCGGGCGCAATGGCGGGCAGTTGATTCGCGGGATCGGGCATGACGTGTCGGGGTTTGCCAAATACGTGGGCGAGGAGGGTGTGCGTTACCTGCAGCAGGCCGGGATTGATTCGGTGGCGCTGGTGGGCGAGCGGATCCGCGAGCATGGGATTGACTGCGACCTGCGCTGGGGGTTTTGTGAGTTGGCGAATACGCCGGCGCAGTTCGCAGCGTTTCAGGGAGAGCTGGAGAGCCTGGCTGCCTTGGGGTATGCGCCTGAAACGCGGTTGGTGGCGCCGCAGGATATGGCGCACGTCGTGGGCTCAGGTGTGTATGCCGGTGGCCTGGTGGACATGGGGTCCGGGCATTTGCACCCACTGAACCTGGTATTGGGGGAGGCGGCGGTAGCCGAATCACTCGGTGTGCGGATCTTTGAAAACAGCCCGGTGCTGGAGTTGATCCATGGTGACACGGTGCAGGTGCGTTGCGCGTCTGGCACCGTGCGGGCCGGAAGCCTGGTGCTGGCGTGTAATGCGCATCTGGAGGAGCTTGAGCCGAAGTTGAGTGGCAAGGTGCTGCCGGCGGGGAGCTACATCATTGCGACTGAGCCGCTGCCGGTGGAGGTGGCCAACCAGTTGATCCCGGACAATCTTGCTTTGTGTGATCAGAAAGTGGGGTTGGATTACTACCGGCTTTCGGCGGATCGGCGGTTGTTGTTTGGCGGGGCTTGTCATTATTCGGGGCGTGATCCGGTGGATATCGCGGGGTATATGCGGCCGAAGATGCTCAAGGTTTTTCCGCAGTTGGTTAATACCTCGATTGAGTTTCAGTGGGGGGGGAAGATTGGGATTACGGCTAACCGGTTTCCGCAGGTGGGGCGGTTGAAGCAGCATCCGAATGTGTTTTATGCCCAGGGGTATTCGGGGCATGGGCTTAACGTGACGCATTGGTGTGCGCGGTTGTTGGCTGAGGGGATTCAGGGGGGGCAGAGCCGTGGGCTGGATATTTTCAGCCAGGTGCCGCATATGACTTTCCCGGGGGGGAAAGTGTTGCGTTCGCCGCTGCTGGCGTTGGGGATGTTGTGGTATCGGGTGCGGGAGATGGTGGGGTGATTGATTGTGTACATATCCGTTTCTTCGGTAACGGCGGCTTATGGTTTCGCTCTTACAGCGACTCACTTTGGAAGAGCCCCAAAGTAAGCAAAGGGCTCT
>NZ_AHHC01000078.1:0-20931 GCF_000242655.1 Pseudomonas sp. PAMC 25886 | reverse complement strand
ATCTTAGGCGCCCCGTTAAACCACGCTGGCCGAACGCAGGTAGTACGGAGCGGGTAAACCGGCAGGACGCCGGTTTAGCCGCGACGGGGCAGGGACGCCCCGTCGCGGCGGCCCGCGGAGTAGTACCGGAGAGAGGGCACACCGAGCCTAAGCGAGGTGCCGAGTGGTGGGGCAAGAGCCTTTTGGTTACTTTTGGGCTTTTCAAAAGTGACCCGCTGTAAGAGCGGAACCCATATCAGCCCTGACCGCAACAACGGATATGTACTCCAGCAGGTCAGAAATTCTGCCCCATGGAGAACTGGAACACCTGCCTGGTCGCATTCTCCGGCGTACGAACCGGCAGCGCCAGGTTGATACTCAACGGCCCCAGCGGGCTGTACCACGTAGCCCCGACACCCACAGAAGCGCCCAGCTGACTAAGGTCAACCCCGTTGCACCCCTGGGTAGTACTCAGGGCGCACTTGTTCGAGTAAACGTTGCCCACATCCCAGAACACCGAAGTACGCACCGATTTGTTGTCCTTGAGAAACGGCATCGGAAACAGATACTCCGCCCCGCCCGTGATCAGGATATTGCCCCCCAGCGCCTCAGCATCCCGGTCGGTGTAGTACTGCTGCCCCGCACTGGCATACGCGCCAGTGGCCGGCGTACTGCGCGGCCCAAGCGTCCCGCTCTCAAACCCACGCACCGAACCCTCGCCCCCAGCGGTGTAGTTTTCATAAAACGGCAATCCGTCAGTCGAACCGTATCCGTTGGCATAACCCAGCTTGGTATGAAAACGCAGCGTAGTAGAGGTAGTGACCGGCACGAACGTCTGCCCGGAGTAGTCGAGTTTGTAGAAGCTCAAGTCACTGCCCGGAAGCGTCACCGTCAGGTTCAAATTCTGCGAGTAGCCACGGGTCGGCATCACGCCTTTGTTCAACGTCGACTCCGACCACCCCAGGTTCGCCTTGAAGTTGGTGAACTCGCTGCCTTCACGCTGCAGAAAGTCGTAGATCTCATCAGAGCTGTAGATCCCCGGGTCGATGCTGTCGTGTTGCACAGTCAGGCCGAAACTCAACCGCGAGGTTTCATTGATCGGGTAGCCGATCGTGGCGCCGAGGCCGTAGCTGTTGATGGAGTAGTAGGAAACCCCGCTGCCATCGTCGTAGTAGTTGTTGTAATCGGTGGCGCTGTAGAACGCGTTATAGCCCAGGCTCACCCCGTCCGGTGTGAAGTAGGGGTTGGTAAACCCGATGTTGTACTTGCTTTGATACTGCGAGCGGGTCAAGCCCAGGCTGGCGTAGTTCCCGGTGCCCAGGAAGTTGTTCTGGGTGATCGAACCGCCGAGTATCAGGCCGGCATCCTGGGCAAACCCGACGCTGGCGGTGATCGAGCCGGACGCCTGTTCTTCGACGGCGTAGTTCACATCCAGCTGGTCATCGACACCCGCCACCGCCGGGGTTTCGACGTTGACCTCTTTAAAGAAGCCCAGGCGCTCCAGGCGAACCTTGGACTGGTCGATCAGGTAGGTCGAGGCCCAGCCGCCTTCCATCTGGCGCATTTCCCGGCGCAGTACCTGGTCGTCGGTCTTGGTGTTGCCCCGGAAGTTGATGCGGTTCACGTAGGCGCGCTTGCCCGGGTCGACGTTAAAGGTGATGTCCACGGTGTGGTCGTCATCGTGGGGCGTGGGCATGCCGTTGACGTTGGCGAAGGTGTAGCCGTCGTTACCCAGGCGCCGGGTGATCAGGTCGGAGGTGGTGGTCATCAGTTTGCGCGAGAACACCTGGCCTTTCTGCACCAGCAGCAGGGACTGGACCTGGTCCTGGGGCACTTTCAAGTCGCCGCTGAGTTTCACCTCACGCACGGTGTACTTCTCGCCCTCGTTGACGTTGACGGTGATGTAGACGTGCTTCTTGTCCGGGGTGATGGACACCTGGGTCGAGGTGATGTCCATGTTGATATAGCCACGGTCCAGGTAATAGGAGCGCAGGCGCTCCAGGTCGCCGGTGAGTTTTTCACGGGCGTACTTGTCATCGTTGGTAAAGAACGACAACCAGTTGCTGGTCTTGAGGGTGAAGGTCGTGGCCAGTTCCTTGTCGGTAAACACCGTGTTGCCCACCACGTTGATGTGCTGGATCGCCGCCACCGCGCCTTCGTCGATCTTGATCTTCAGGCCCACGCGGTTACGCGGCTGTGGCAACACTTCGGTGTCGACGGTCGCCGCGTAGCGACCCTGGGCCACGTACTGGCGCTGCAGCTCGTTGCGCATGCCTTCGAGGGTGGCGCGCTGGAAGATCTCGCCCTCGGCCAGGCCCGACTGCTTCATGCCTTTGAGCAGGTCTTCGGTGGAGATGGCCTTGTTGCCTTCGAACTCGATGCTGGACACCGACGGGCGCTCGACCACATTGATGATCAATACATCGCCGTCGCGGCTCAGCTGGATGTCCTGGAAGAAGCCGGTCTTGAACAACGCGCGGGTGGAATCCACCAGCCGTCGATCATCCGCCTCGTCCCCCACGTTCAGCGGCAAGGCACCAAACACGCTGCCCGCAGAGACCCGTTGCAGACCGTTGATACGGATATCCGAGATTTTGAAGGCTTCAGCGTGTGCAAGTGTGACATTGAGCAGCAGCGCAACCGAGCAGAGCAGGCGCGAAAAATTCATCAAGATCTTTTCCAGAACACATCGACAAGCAGCGCAAGCGCGCACGGATGACTCGCCGCAGGCGGGTCACCACGACGCGGCCAGACGGGTGGACGGCAAGCATAAGAGCGCCGGGGGTTTGGTGCGGTTAACCAAGTGTCAAGTTAGGTAAAGGTTGGCCCCGGGGCGGTGACGCTGGGTGATACTGTGGCCAGACCCCTTCACGAGCTCGCCATGATCCGCGTATTGCTAGTCGACGATGACCAGGAACTGACTGAAATGCTCGGCCAATACCTGGAGCATGAAGGCTTTGAGGCGACCTGCGTGCACACCGGCGAGGAGGGTGAAGTGGAGGCGTTGTCGGGGCGCTACAGCATTGTGGTGCTGGACGTGATGCTGCCCAGGCTGTCGGGCATAGAAGTGCTCAGGCGCATCCGCGCCAGCAGCCAGGTGCCGGTGGTGTTGCTCACCGCCCGTGGCGACAACATCGACCGCATCACCGGGCTGGAACTTGGCGCGGACGATTACGTGCCCAAGCCCAGCTCCCCGGGGGAACTGGTGGCGCGCCTGCGCGCGATCATGCGCCGGGTGCAACCCGTGGGCCAGCCGACCGGGGAGGTCATAACGACCGGCGCCCTGATGCTGTGGCCCGGCAAACGCCAGGCCCGTTGGAACGGTTGCGAGCTGGGGCTGACCAGTACCGAATTCAGCCTGCTTGAAGTGCTGGCCCGGTGCGCCGGCCAGGTGGTGAGCAAAAAGGACCTGTCCCTCAATGCCCTGGGCTGCCCGTTGACCCGTTACGACCGACGCATCGACGTGCACATCAGCAGCATTCGCCAGAAATTGGGCCCGCGCCCGGATGCCAAGGCCTGGATCCAGAGCGTGCGCGGCCTCGGTTACCTGTTGATCGCCGAATGATGAAGCCCAGCCGGCTGTTCTGGAAACTGTTCCTGGCCTTTTGGCTGGCCACCAGCCTGACGTTCCTGGTGGGGTTGAGCATTCTCGTGGCGGGCAGCCTTGGCCCCGGGGATCACCATCTGGACGCGATCCTGGCCAGCGAAGAACAGTTGCTGGAACAGTACGGTGTCGAGTCGGGCCGCCAGCTCCTGGCGGTGTGGCAGCCAGCCCACGGCCAAGCCATTGGCGTGTATGACAGTGCCGGTCAATTGCTGGCCGGCACGCCGGTCTCGCAGGCGGCCTATGAAAAGTCGCTGATCAGCAAGGACGGGGCCGCGCTGTCGCTCAGGTCTTCCCAGCCTCCCCACGACCCCGGCCGGCTGGGTCATTGGATTCCGTTGATCATCGGCACCGTAATGAGTGCGCTGTTCAGCGGTTATATGGCCTATTACCTGGCGTGGCCGCTGGCGTACCTGCGGCGGGCGATGGGTGACGTGGCCCGGGGGCACTTCGAAACCCGGGTGCGGCCGATGATGGGCAAGCGCCGTGATGAAATCGTTGACCTGGCCGAAGACTGCGATCGAATGGCCAACCAGCTCAAACTGCTGGTGGAGGCCCAGCAACAGCTGCTGCACGACATCTCCCACGAACTGCGCTCGCCGTTGACGCGCATGCAGGTGGCCATCGGGCTGCTGCTGCAAGACCCGGCACGCCAGGAAATGCTCGGGCGCATCCAGCGTGAGTCGGCGCGCATGGACACGCTGATCGAGGCGCTGTTGACCCTGGCGCGCGTGCAGGGCCGCCCCGAAAGTATCGAGCGCGAGCCGGTGGATATCATCGAGCTGCTGGCCGTGATTGTCGAAGACGCGCAGTTCGAGGCGGGCATCAAAGGCTGTCGTGTCAGCTTGCAGGCGTGCCCTGACTTTGTCAGTCGTGCCAGCGGCGAGCTGTTGTATCGGTGTTTCGAGAATATCGTTCGAAATGCGGTGCGCTACACGCGACCGGATACGACGGTGCTGGTCACAGCGCAGATCAACCCCTACACACCCTGGCTGAGGGTCTTGATCAGTGACCAGGGGCCGGGGGTTGAACCGCTGCGGTTGCCGCGTATTTTCTGGCCCTTCGAGCGCGGCCCGAATGACGCCGATAGCGGTTTCGGACTGGGCCTGGCGATCGCCTTGCGGGCCGTGGAAATGCATGGCGGAACCATCGTGGCGTACAACCAGCCACCCGGCGGGTTGACCGTGGAGATCAACCTGCCCCGGGTGGGATCTTTACACGATATTACATTGGCTTGACCGCCCTGTACGCCCTGCGCCCTTAGACTTTTCCTCTGCGTGAGCTGATGTTCAGTGACGCCATTGGCGTGGAGGTGGCGATGTTTCAGGTGCACAAAAAAGGCTTCGTGGCCGGCAAGAAAATGGTCGACGGCCTGGTGCCTTACGATTTCTTCTGCGAAGACAGCCCGGCGATCAACCTGTTCGTGTTTACCGGTTCTGCCGCCCTCGGCGAAACGGTGGAGGAGCAGACACTCTGGGGCTTTACCCGGCTGGAACGGTTTGAAGCCATGACCGGCGCCCTGGTGGCGAACCGGAAGAACGACGGCTGGTTTCAAAGTGTCAGCGTGCTCACCGGGCCCAACCAGAACGGTACTCAAAGCGTGAAATTCCAGCGGGTGCTGAAAATCATCCGGCATGTCACCGCCAGCAAGTTTGAATACGAGATCCATACGGATGAAGGCGACACCTACTTCACCCGCCGACCCGCTGCACCCGACAGCGCACAAACCGTCATTTATGCAGCGGATCAATAGCCGCACACCGGCCCTGGGGCTCAGGCCGGCAGCACCTGCGGGCTGCCACTCTCCACCACAAACTGCTTGAGGGTCGAGACCGTGGCATTCGGGTCCAGCCGATCCGAGATCGCCTGCATCCGCACCTCCAGCCGTTCCGGCGTCAGCTCCAGTGACAGGTACCCGCGCGGGCGGCTGTCGTAGAAGCGAATCTGCGGGTTGTCCGGCAGGATCGATTGCACCGCTTCATAGCTGGGCCCGTTGGAGGTGATGGAGGTGCCGACAAACTCCGCGGCCACCAGCCGTGAGTCGGGGTCTTCAGGCCGTTCGTAGAGATGGTTGGCCCAGAAGGAGTGGTAGTCGCCGCTGAGCACCACCGGATTGGCCGCGCGGCTATCCCGCAGGTTGTCAATCAGGCGGCCCCGCGCGGCCTGGAAACCATCCCAGCTGTCGGTCCAGTAACGGGCGTCATCGCTGCCGGGTTTTTGCGCCCGCAGCGGTGCCACCAGCAGGTCCTGGGCCAGCAGGTTCCAGCGGCTGTCGCTGCGGCGCAGGCCGTCATACAGCCAGCGCTCCTGCTCGAAACCCAGCAGGGTGCGCCTGGGGTCGGCGAGGTCGACGCAACGGCTCAATTCCATATGGCCCTTGCCGAAGTTCGGTGCCTGGTAGCACGGCTGGCGCGAGCGATATTGTCGGCCATCGAGTACCGGGATGGCCGCCAGGTCGCCGTAGGTAAACCGCCGGTAAATCTGCGGGCTGCCATTGCTGCCGATGGGCGGGCGACGCACCGGCATGTTTTCCAGGAACGCCTGATACGCCGCCGCCCGCCGTTGCTGGAACGCGGCCACAGTGACGCTTGGGTCCTGGGAGGAAAGGCCCGAGTAGTCGTCCTGCACTTCATGGTCGTCCCAGGTGGCGATCCACGGCGCGGCGGCGTGCAGTTGTTGCAGGTCCGGGTCGGTCTTGTGCAGTGCGTAGCGATAGCGGTAGCCGGCGAGGTCGGTGGCCTCGGGCGCCCCATAGCTGCGTGCCAGGCCCGGGGTGCCGGGCTTGTTGGTGTATTCGTAGATGTAGTCGCCGAGAAACAGCACCAGGTCGGGCCGTTCATTGGCCATGTGCCGATAGGCGCTGAACAGGCCACGCTCGTAATGCGCGCAGGAGGCCACGCCGAGTTTCAGGCGGTCGACCCTGGCGTTGAGCGCCGGCAGCGTCAGCGCGCGGCCCGTCGGACCGCGTTCGCCCAGCGCGATAAAGCGGTACCAGTATTCTCGCCCCGGCTGCAGGCCGTGCAGTTCCACATGCACCGCGTGGCCATTGATCGCCAGGGCCTGGGTGCGACCGCGCTGGGCGATGCGGCTGAAGTTTTCGTCCAGGCCCACTTCCCAGTCCACCGGGATGCTCGCCGGTAACGCGTACTCGTTGCCGGGGAACAGCGGCAGGGTGCTCAGGCGGGTCCAGATGACAAAGCCGTCCGGCCAGGGATCGCCGCTGGCGACCCCCAGGGTAAACGGGGTGGCCACGCCGGCCAGGGCACTGCCGTAGCGCAGGATTAGCGGGGCGGCAGCCGTTCCGGCCAGCAGGCGCAAGGCCTGCCGGCGATTGAGATCAAACGTCATGACAGGTCCTCAGAATGTGTAGCTGGCCTGGACGCCCACAGTGCGTGGCTCACCCGGCGTGGCGATCTGTGCGTTGGACAGGAACGAGCCGTGGTAAAGGTCGTACTGCTTGTCGAACACGTTGCGGGCCCACAAGGCCCCCGACCAGTGACTGCCTTTGGGCGTGATGCCCAGGCGCGCATTCGCCAGCCAGTATTTCTGGGTGGTGGTGCCGTTGCTGCCGACGATGCGGTCGTGGAACGAGTAATCGCTCTCGGCACTGAAGGTGAAGCCGCCGACATCCCACACATATTGCAACTGGCCGCCGTAACTGATTTTCGGGAAGTTGGTCAGGCTGGAGCCGGAGAAGTCGGTGTACACCGGATAGGCAAAGCCCACGGCCCGCGTGGCGGTGCTATCAAGGCCCTTGTAGTCGAGGTATTTGCCCTTTTTGGTGCCGAAGTATTGGCCCAGCGTCAGGCCTGGCAGCGGCTCCCATTGCAGCTCGAATTCATAGCCGTAGATTTTCGATTTGGGAATATTCACCAGTCGCCCGACGTTGCCGATCTGCTGGCTGATCCACACTTGGGATTGGTACTGCTGGTCGCGGTAGTCGTAGTAGAACGCCGAGCCGTTGATGCGCAGGGTGTCGCTCAAGTCGCTTTTGAAGCCCAGTTCATACGCCAGCAGTTTCTCCGGTTTGACCGGCGCGATCTGCTCGGCGTAGCTGGAGTTGTAGGCGGTGAAGCCGCCGGATTTGATCCCGCGGCTGACCGTGGAATACAGCAGGGTCGAAGGCGTGACCTGGTATTCCAGGCCCAGCTTCCACGAGGTGGAGTTGCTGTCGAGGTCGCTGTCGGCGGCCGGGAAGCTCAGTTGGCCCAGGCTGTAGACGCCGCTGTTTACCAGGATCCGCTGGGTGCTGAAGTCTTGCAGTTCGCGGTGTTCTTTTTCCTGGCGCAGGCCGACGATCAGTTTCCAGTCGTCGGTCAGTTGGTAGTCGCCCTGGGCGAAGGCACTGTAGGTGTTCGACTTCTGGGTGTACGAGGTGTAGGTGCCGTAGCCGAGGTTGGCGCTGAAGTCCGAATAGAAGTTTTCGTCGAGGCGGTCCTGGGCGAAATACAGGCCGGTCTGCCAGTTGAAGCGCTCGTTGTCGTGGGACGCCAGGCGCAATTCCTGGGAGAACACCTCGATTTTCGAGTCGAAATATTCGTCGGATTGCGGGATCACCGAGGCGTCCCAGTCGATGTATTCACGCCGGCGGAAACGGTCGGAGGCGGTAATGCTGGTGACACTCAAATGGTCGTTGAGGTCGAAAGTGCCGGTGAGGGCGAAGCCGGTGTTGTCGTTGTCGCGATGGGGTTTGTCACCGACCGACAGGCCCGTGAGCCTGGCAAAACCCGGGGTCAGGCCCCAGCCGGTTTTGCTTGGGTCGCTCTCGGCACCAATGGCCGAGTAGCCCCGGCCATTGGTCGCATTGGGCTTGAGGCCCTGATACAGGTAGGAGCCCAGGCTGTCGGACTTGTCCTGGCCGGCATGCAGGGTCAGGTTGAAGTTGATGTCGGGGGTGGCGTCCCAGTCGAACTGGCCGCGCACCGAGGTGTTGTCCTTGTCCCCGAGGCTTTGCCCGGTCACGCGGTTCTCTTGCCAGGCGCCGCCTTGTTCGGTGATGAAGGCGAGGCGGGCGCGCAAGGTGTCAGTCAGCGGACCGGAGAGAAAGCCTTCGACGTTGCTGGCGTTGTAGGAACCGTAGTTGGTGGTCAGCCCGCCGTGGAATTCCCGGGTGGGTTTGTTGGTGATGAAGTTGATCGCGCCGGCGGTGCTGTTGCGCCCGTACAGCGTGCCCTGGGGGCCGCGCAAGACTTCCACGCGCTCCAGGTCGAAGAGTTGGCCCTGGGTCTGGATCGGGTAGGGCAACGCCACCTGGTCGAGGTACACGCCGACGGTGGAGGTGTTGTTGCTGCCGTAGTCCTTGAGGCCCACACCGCGTATGCGGAACAGCGGGTTGCCGCCGCCGTACTGGGGGGCGATGTCGAGGTTGGGCACGTAGTTTTGCAGGTCGTTGACCTTGGTCACGCCCTTGTCTTGCAGGTCCTGGCCGCTGAGGGCAGTGAGGGCGATACCCACGTCCTGGGCAGATTCTTCGTGGCGTTGGGCGGTGACCGTAACCTGGGGCAGAGCGGTGGTGACAGGTTGTTCCGCGCCTAAGGCGTCCCCCGCCAGCAGGACCATGAACGGCGCACTGGCGAGGATGAATGGGCGCGTGGGTTTGGTGGGGCGCGGGTAACGGAGCAGAGGGTGCATGGCAAGGTCCCTTAAGAAATTCGATTCTTGAGCGTGGGGCCGGCGGGGTGCCGTCCCGTCACGCAGGGGCCGCTCTTTGAAGAGTAAGCTGAAGGGTTGATAGCAAGCTATATGCCATCATTTTGTCATAATTAAGTATTTGATTTTATTGATGTATTTTTTGGTGGTGCGAGAGGTTCGCTGAAAAAGCAACAATCAGAAGGCAGGTTGTTCGGGAATCAACAGGGTGCGTATCCGCTACCTGAATAACGGATACGCACCGGCATTGGCGGCCTTTACCGATGCTGAAACCTTGGCAGCGAGGCGATCCGCATCTTCGGCTCCTGCAACCTGGCCAGGTCACTGGCAATCTGTGCCCGCCAAAAATGCGCGCCGGCCAACTGCGCATCGACCCACGCCTGGCGCAGCAGTACCTTGGCCTTGTCCACCGCGCCGTACTGCGCCTGGCGCAGAATCAGCTGCGCCTTGATCCGCAGCATCTGCGGCACGAACCAGCGCTCATGCCGGCCCAGCGCCAATTGCAGGGTGTCTTCCAGTACTTCCAGCGCCAGTTTCTCCAGCCCCAGCCGTGCCAGACCCAGGGCGTATTCGCAGCGCAACAGGCTATACAGCTGGCTATCGCCCTGCCCATGCAAGTGGTGCAACGCTTCACCCAACAGCGGCACGCCTTCCTCGGGCGAGCCCTGGCGGATCAGCAGGATGCTCTCGAAACACAGGCGAAACTGACGCCAAATGTGCAGGTCTTGCTGCGTCGTGCTGTCTTGCAGCAGCCCCAGGTAATAGCGCACCTTGGGCAGGTTGGACGCCAGCAGTGCCAGCGGAATCGCCCCCAGGCACAGGGTGTACCAGAGGGTGGCCGGATGATCGAGGGTGATGGATTCATCGACGCAACTGCCGATCAAGCGCAGCGCCGGGTCAACATCGCCCTCCAGCAACTGCACCTGCGCCTTGAGGCAGCGGGCGGCGATGCGCTGGTCAAAATGCACGTCGATAATGTGCGAACGCGGTGCCGAGGGTGACCCCAGCGCCTCGTCGATATTCTGCCGGGCACCGGCCAGGTCGCCCATGTGGAACAACGCCAGGGCGCGCATGCGTTTGCCCAGCAGTTGCTGGTTGCCGCTGTGGCTCAGGGTGATGTAGCGCTCGGCCAGTTCCAGCGCCTCGGCGTATTGGTTGCAGCCGCAACGGTCGCTCCACAGTCCCCACAGCGCCCGCAGCTTGTGTTCGGCGTCGCCCAGGTCGCGGGCATCTTCGCGCACCTGGCGCCAGGCTTCACGCATTGGGCCGCCGGTGCCGTAGGTCAGCATCAGCACGCTGGCCAGGGCGGTTTGCAGCAGCATGCGCTGGCGCAACGGCAGCGGGGTAGTGGCGGCGCTGGCCAGGCCTTTGTCGACCCAGGTGCGGCACTCGCTGACCAGCGACAGGCGCAGCCACAACGGCACGCCGCCCAGGGTCAGTTCGATGCCGGTGGGCAGGTCGCCCGAGGGTGAAAAGGCCCACTCCAGTGCCGCGCGGACCGTGTTGATTTCCGGGCCGTAGAGGCCGACCCAGGTCTCGGGGGAAAGCCCGTCGAGGGTCTGCCCGGCTTCCTGCAAAACCCCTAGGGCAAACAGTGCATGGCGCTGGCGGGTGGCATCGGCTTCGCCGTGTTCGTTGAGTTTCTCCAGGGCGTAGGCGCGGGTGGTTTCCAGCAGGCGGTAGCGCTTGAGCAACCGGGATTCACCGGCGATCAGCAGCGACTTGTCCATCAGGCTTTCGAGCAAGGGCAGGGCGTTGCGCCCATCGAGGGTGCTGCTGGCGGTCATGGCCTTGACCGCGTCCAGGGTGAAGGAACCGGTAAACACCGCCAGTTGGCGCAACATCGCCTGTTCGTCGCCGGAGAGCATCGAGTAGGTCCAGTCCAGGGTCGCGCTCAGTGAACGGTGGCGCGCCAGGGCGGTACGCCGGCCGGTCATTTGCAGGCGGAAGCTGCCGTCGAGCAAACCCACCAGGTCCTGAATGCCGAACGTACGCACCCGCGCCGCAGCGATTTCGATGGCCAGGGCATTGCTGTCGAGCTTGCGGCAGATGGCGCTGGCAGCGGCGACGTCGGCGTCCTTGAACACGAAGCCGGGGTCGAGGGCCTTGACCCGTTCGATAAACAACGCGATGCCGGACCAGGTCATGGCTTGCTCGGCACTCAGGCTGGCGTCTTCATCCGGCACCAGCAGCGGTGCCAGGTCGTGCACCCGTTCGCCGTCGGCCCGCAGCGGTTCGCGGCTGGTGGTCAGCACGCAACACTGGGGCGCGCAGCGTAGCAGCACTTCGACCGCGTCGGCAGTGGCTTGCAGCACGTGTTCGCAGTTGTCGAGCACCAGCAGCAGCGGGCTGTTGGCGAGCATCGAGGCCACGCTTTGCAGCGGCTCGTCACTTACGCTCTGGATACCCAGCGCGCTGGCGAGCATGCCGGCCACCCATTGGCCGCTCGTGGCGGGGGCCAGGTCGACGAAGCACATGCCCTGGGGAAAGCGACCCTGCAGCAGTTGCGCCACGGCCAGGGCGACGGTGGTCTTGCCGATGCCGCCGGGGCCGGTGATGGTCACGAAGCGCTGGCTCAGGACCTGGTCGGCAAGGCTCAGGATCAGTTGCTCACGGCCAATCACCGTGCCCGGCGTCGCCGGTTGCAGGTTGGGTACGTCTGCCGTCGGGGCCGGCACCAGGGCTTGGGGCACTGCATTTTCACTCACTGCCTGCATCGTTACCGGTGCTACAAACCGGTAGCCCCGGCCCGGCACGGTGACGATGTAGCTGAAGTTGCCGTCATCCCCCAGCGCCCGGCGCAGCGCCACGATCTGCGCGCGCAGGTTGCATTCCTCCACCACCACCTTGGGCCAGGCGAAAGAGATCAGCTCGGACTTTTCCAGCAACTCGCCAGCCCGGCTGGCGAGGGCGATCAGCAAGTACAAGGCGCGGCTGCCGAGGGTCACCGGCTCGCCGTTGCGCAGCAATACATGCTGGCGCGCCAACAAGAGAAAGGGGCCAAAACCGATCGCGTTCTCGGTGTGGTCCGGGGCCTGGGGGGCGAGGTCCATAAAGGACGCTGCGGGGTATTTGCTCGAACTCATCAATTTGTCCTTTTTTGTAGTCGGGCTTGTTATTGGCGATCAGGCCATTCGCCCTTTTGGGTGCTTACGTGCGGCAGCAGGCTTGGAGAGTTGAAGTCGATCAAAAGGTGAGAATTGCCGCCCTCCTTTGGGGCATGGACATTGTTATAGGGCGCGGGGCCGTAGGGTTTCAGGCGATGAGACTGTTTCAGGTTCGAAACATTTTATTACTAGAAAACCTGATGTAGCAGAATGTATGCCAGTTGGCATGTAACAAAGATGACAACAACCGTATGAAATTTATGGGGATTTCTGCGGTCGTCGGCGGCGAAGGAAGGAAGATGTTCGGAAAGGCGAATATTTCTAATTGTGTCGTTCGGGAAGCCGAATAAAACGGCGGTGGTCTGTGGCGAGCGGGCTTGTTGTGGTGAGCGGGGCTGTTGTGGTGAGCGGGCTTGTTGTGGTGAGCGGGGCTGTTGTGGTGAGCGGGGCTGTTGTGGTGAGCGGGCTTGCCCCGCGCTGGGGCGCGAAGCGGCCCTGAAATCGGCTGTCGCGTGTTGCCTGTTGATATGCGGTCGTTCTCTATTGGGGGGCTGCTTCGCAGCCCAGCGCGGGGCAAGCCCGCTCACCACAACAGCCCGGCTCACCATAACAGCCCAGCTCACCACGATTGGGGCTGTGTATCAGACTGTGTCTCAGCACCCACCTGATACACCGGCATGAATAGAAGGCGGGAGCACGACACAGACGGGATACACGCCTGGCTTTAAATCTGTCTACCAGATGGCGCAGGTGGTCACCCACCGCACAAGCGCCCTGGCCACATTCAGTCAAGCCAGGAGTTCCACACCATGAAGCGCCACTACGCGGCCCTTGCCGCCACCCTCGCACTGTCTCTCGGTGCCTTCGCCGCCACCGCCCATGCCGAGGATGCCAAGCCCCAGGAAAAATGCTTCGGCGTGTCCCTTGCCGGTGCCAACGACTGCGCCGCCGGTGCCGGGACTTCCTGCGCCGGTACCGCCAAGGCGGATTACCAGGGCAACGCCTGGGTGCTGGTGGACAAAGGCACCTGCACCCAGATCAAAACCCCCAAAGGCTTCGGCAGCCTGACGGAACAACCATGATTGCCCTGGCCCCTGCGGTGCTCAAGCGTGTGCTGCCTGAGGCGCTGCTGTTGCTGGTGGCTCGCGTGGGTATCGCTTCGGTGTTTTTCCTCTCGGGCCGCACCAAGGTGACCGGTTTCCTGCAACTCAAGCCGTCGACCTACACCTTGTTTCGCTCGGAATACGCCTTGCCGCTGGTGCCGCCGGATTGGGCGGCACACCTGGCGACCTACGCCGAGCATCTGTTCCCGCTGTTGCTGGTGCTGGGC
Organism: Pseudomonas sp. PAMC 25886; assembly: GCF_000242655.1. Taxonomy (NCBI): domain Bacteria; kingdom Pseudomonadati; phylum Pseudomonadota; class Gammaproteobacteria; order Pseudomonadales; family Pseudomonadaceae; genus Pseudomonas; species Pseudomonas sp. PAMC 25886. The sequence goes on along the minus strand of NZ_AHHC01000078.1, from coordinate 7,262 downwards.
CTGCTGACCCGTCCTGCGGCCGCTGCGCTGTTGGGCATGACGCTGGTGATCGAGGTGTTTGTGTACCCCGACGCCTGGCCAACCCACCTGACCTGGGCCGGGCTGTTGTTGCCGCTGCTGGCGTATGGCGGCGGGGCCTGGTCGCTGGACCGCGTGTTGTCCGGCCAACGCCGTTAACCCTTTCACAACAATGATCAGGCCCCAAGGCCTGTGGAGAGTCGCATGCGTATTCTTTCTTCCCTGGCGATCGCCATGGCACTCGCTACACCGTTATTGGCCTCGGCTGCCGAGGCGCCCCGTGCACAGCCGGGAACCGGTAAAAGCGTGGTGATCGTGCCCGGTTCCTTCGTCGACGGCTCCGGCTGGCGAGTGGTGCACGACATCCTGATTCACAAGGGCTACAAGGTCACCGTGGTGCATCAGGGCCATGAAAGCCTTGCCGCCGATGTGGCCGAAGCCCGCGAAGTGCTGGAGCAACAGGTCGGCCCGGTGGTGCTGGTGGGTCACAGTTCCGGTGGCGGGGTGATCTCGATTGCCGGTGACCGCGACAAGGTCAAGTCGATGGTCTATGTCTCTGCCCTGCAACCGGAAGTCGGCGAGAACATGAGCCAGTTGCTGTCGTCGATGCCGGCGCCGAGCAATGACGTCAAGCAGACCCGCGACGGGCATCTGTTTTTTGACCGCACCAAGTTCAACGCCGATTTCGCCGCCGACCTGACCACCAACCGCACCGACTTCATGGCCGCCTCCCAAGTGCCGGCCACCACCGCGCTGTTCGGCGGCACCGTGTGGGCCGCGGCCTGGCACAAGAAACCGACCTACGCCGTGGTATCCACCGAAGACCGTGCCCTGAGCCCGGATCTGCAGCGCTGGATGTACAAGCGCGCCGGTTCCAAGGTCACCGAAATCAAGGCCAGCCATTCGGTGTACATCTCCCAGCCTGAGGCTGTGGCGAAGGTCATCGAAGACGCTGCATCCGTCATCAAATAAACCCCACCCCGAGGAGTAACACCCATGAGTACGTCCATCAAATCCCGCTTGAGCCTTGCCACTGCTGCCGCCCTGATCGCCATGGCGTCGGCCTCTTTCGCCGCTGCCGCGAGCGCCGCCGACCAGCCGGAGCAGCCAGGCCGCTGCTACGGCGTGAACAACTGCAAGGGCGAAAGCCTGTGCGCCACGGCCAAGAACGATTGCAAGGGCCTCAACAGCTGCAAGGGCCAGGGCGTGGTCGTGAAGACCCCGTCCGAGTGCCTGAAGCTGGGCGGCACTACCACTGAACCGAAGTAAGGCCGTAATGAACACGCGGGGTGCCTGCGCCCCGCGTTGTTCTCCGGTTTTTCGCGAGCAAGCTCGCCCCCACAGTTTTATAACGGAGACCCCAAGATGCCGACATCCAACCCGCGTTTCCCGGGCTATGGCCTGGGGCTGCGCAAGGAGCACTACAGCGAGTTCCTGGAGGCCCCGGTGGCGGTGGATTTCGTTGAAGTGATCTCCGAGAACTTCATGGTCGCGGGCGGCCAGCCCCGGCATATCCTGCGCCAGATTCGTGAGCGGTATCCGGTGGCGCTGCACGGGGTGTCGATGTCGATCGGCACGGCCGAGGGCCTCGATCGCGATTACCTGAAGCGCCTCAAGTCGCTGGTGGACGAGATCGAACCGCTGTTTGTGTCCGACCACCTGAGCTGGTCCCGCAGTGGTGGGTTCAACTCCCATGACCTGCTGCCGGTGCCTTATACCGAAGAGGCACTGGACCGGGTCTGCGCCAATATCGACATGGCTCAAGAGGTGTTGGGCCGCACGATGCTGTTTGAAAACCCGTCCAGCTACCTGGCCTTTGAAGGCGCCTCCATGAGCGAGTGGGAATTTATCGCCGCCATGTCCCGGCGCACCGGCTGCGAGCTGTTGCTGGACGTCAATAATGTGTTTGTCAGCGCCAGCAACCACGGCTTTGACGCCCTGGCGTTTCTTGATGGAATTCCCGCGGAGCAGGTCCGGCAGATTCACCTGGCCGGCCACAGCCAGGGCCGCGAATTGCTGATCGACAGCCATGACAGCCCGGTGTGTGACGGGGTCTGGGATGTGTATGCCAAGGCCATTGCGTTGCTCGGCCCGGTCGCCACGATGATCGAGCGCGACGACGAGATTCCCCCCTTGGCTGAGCTGCTGGAGGAACTGTCGATCGCCCGGATGCTCGGCGCTTCCGAGGCCTTCAAGCGTGCGCAGGTGCGCCCATGAACCTCGCGCAATGGCAGCAGGCCTTTCACACCTGGCTGGTGAGTGCATCGGACGAATCCGCCCAAGTGCTCGGCAACAACACCGCCGGCCTGGCGGTTTACCAGAACAACTACCGCGCACAACTGGTGGGTTGCCTGGAGCAGGCCTTTCCCAACCTGCGGCGTTGGGTCGGGGATGAGGCGTTTCTGGCCGCAGCCATCAGCCATATCGACCGGCATCCGCCCCATGCCTGGACGCTGGACGTCTATCCCGAAGGCTTTCACCTGACCTTGGGTAAACTGTTCCCCAACAACCCCGACGTGCATGAGCTGGCGTGGATTGAGTCGTCGCTCAATGAGGCATTTGTGGCTGCCGATGCGAGCCCGTTGCCCATGGACGTATTGGCGGCGGTGGATTGGGACACCGCACACCTGCAGCTCACGCCGTCGTTGCGATGCCATGGGCTGACCACCAATGCCGAGGCGATCTGGTCGGCGTTGTGGCAGCAAACCCCGGCACCCGAGGCGGTGATGCTGGCCGAGGCCGGCGGGCTGCTGGTGTGGCGTCGGCAATTCACTTCGCGTTTGCGCCAAGTCGACGCCTTGGAGTACCAGGCGCTGGTGCACCTGCAAGGCGACGGCAGTTTTGTCGGGCTGTGCGACTTTCTGGTGGAGCGCCTGGGGGTAGAGGAGGGCGTGGAAAAGGCCGGTGAATGGCTGGCCGGCTGGATCGGCAGTGAGTTGATTGTGGGGGTCGTTGACGACCTGCCTGTGTCACATTTTTCGGAGCTATAACCGCATGTCTTATTTCAATCGCCGTCGTTTTTTGATTTCCACTGCCATTGCTTCTGTCGCGCTGTCCCTGCCGGTAATGGCGGCGCCCGCGAGCCGGCAGATCCGCCAGGTCAGCACCGACCTGCTGGACATCGGCTACTACGAAGCCGGCCCGGAGGAGGGCCGGCCGATCATTTTGCTGCATGGCGCGGACGGTGATCTGGAACGCTTCGCCGGGGTCACGTCGCAGCTGGTGTCCCAGGGCTTTCGGGTGGTCGCGCCGTACCTGCGGGGCCATGGCACCACCACGCAACTGGACAAGGCTGCACCCGCCAGCACTCAGGAAGTGGTGCTCGGCCAGGACGTGCTGGACCTGATGAACGCCTTGCACATCCCCGAGGCGGTGCTCGCCGGGTTCGACCTCGGTGGCCGCGCCGTCACGGCAGCCGCAACCCTGCGGCCCACCCGTTGTGTGGCGCTGGTCACCGTCAACAGTGCGCCGCAGCCCGCCCTGGCCGAGGTGCTGGTGCAAATGGCGCGGATGGGCACCTGGCGGACCTGAACATGAATATTTGGACAGCCGCGCATTTGTCCGCTGAAAAAAAAGGCCGCAGCCCTTACTCTTAACGCCTTTGCCACGTGTGCGGATTGTCCATGTCTTCTGTAGCTGATGGGTTGCCCAGTGATAAACGTTTAGCGGCGGTGGTCGCGATTTCCCTGGGGATCGGCATGGCGACCCTCGACACGGCCATCGTCAACACGGCGTTGCCAACCCTGGCTGAAGGCATCGGCACCGATTCGGCCTCGGTGATCTGGGTGGTCAACGCCTACCAGTTGGCGACCATTGCCGCCGTGCTGCCCTTTGCGTCCCTGAGTGATGTGGTCGGCCACCGCCGGGTGTTCCTCGGTGGCTTGCTGGTGTTCGTGGTGGCGTCACTGTTTTGCGGCCTGGCCTGGTCGCTGCCGACGCTGACCGCCGCCCGGGTGGTTCAGGGCCTGGGCGCAGCGGCGATCATGAGCGTCAACATTGCGCTGTTGCGGCACATCTACCCGGCAAAAATACTCGGCCGGGGGCTGGGGTATAACTCGCTGGTGGTGGGGCTGGCCTTTACGCTGGGCCCCACCGCCGCGTCGGCGATTCTGTCGGTGGCCACCTGGCACTGGTTGTACCTGATCAACCTGCCCCTGGGCGCTTTGGCCTTGTGGCTGGGGGTGCGTGCGATTCCGGTGATCCCGATTACCGGGCATGCCTTCGACCGGCTGGCAGCAATTCTTTGCGCCGGGTTGTTCGCCCTGCTGGTACTGGGGCTGGGGTCGGCGGTGCACGGTGCGCAGGCGGTGTTGACCCTGGGGCTGGTCGCCGTGGCGCTGCTGTGTGGCGTGTTGCTGATCCGGCGTCAGGCCGGGCACCCGGCGCCGATGCTGGCGGTGGATCTGTTCAAGCGCCCGCTGTTCACCCTGTCGGCGCTCACCGCGATTTGCGCGTTCAGCGCCCAGGGCCTGGCGTTTGTGTCGCTGCCCTTCCTGTTGCAAACCGTGCTGGGCCACAGCCAGGTGGCCACCGGTTTCCTGATGACGCCATGGCCGGCGGTGGTCGCGGTGATGGCGTTGATTGCCGGGCGCCTGGCGGATCGCATCTCGCTGGCGTTGCTGTGTGGCATCGGCCTGGTGATGTTGAGCGCAGGCATGGCGTCGCTGGCGACCCTGGGCAATGACGCGTCGACCTTTGATATCGGTTGGCGCATGGCCTTGTGTGGCGCCGGGTTCGGTTTCTTCCAGTCGCCCAACCTCAAGGCAATCATGACCAGCGCGCCCATCGCCCGCAGTGGCGGGGCCAGCGGAATTGTGGCCACCTCGCGGTTGATGGGGCAGACGCTGGGGGCTTCGCTGGTGGCGCTGTGTTTCCACCTGTCCCTGAGCAGCGGCCCGCAGTACGCGTTGTGGCTGGGGTGCGGGTTTGCCCTGGTGGGCGCGGTGGCCAGCGGCTTGCGCCTGATGCAGGACGGCGCCAAGGTTTAATCATTCGGGCCTTGTAAAACAGGGCGGTAGACGGCTACCGTGGCCGTCTAAATAATTCTGAATGTTTCAGCTTTTATGTCTGATCTGGCCCAACGCAGTGCTGATGCCCACTCCCGCCGTGCTGCGCTGACCCTCGGCCTGTGCCTGCCCAGTGACGTGTTGCTGTACCTGGTGCTGCCAATGGAGTCCCAGGCATTCGGTATCACCCTGGCCCAGGCCGGGGTGCTGCTGGCGGCCAACCGCCTGGTGCGGATCTTTGGCTACAAGCATGTTCTGAATTTCTACGCCCGTAACGGCGATCGCCTGACCTGCTCCATCGCCGCCGGTGCGGCGGCGGTGTGTGCCCTGGGCAACTCGATGTTGTCCGGCTTTGCCGCCTTGCTCGGGCTGCGGCTGATTTGGGGCCTGTGTTTTGCCGCGTTGAACCTTTCCACTCAAGTGTTGGCCACCTCCGAACCGCTGGGTGCGGCGCGGCGGGCGGGGCGCTCACGGGCGTTGATCGCCCTGGGGCCGATGCTGGCGTTACCGCTGGGGGGATGGCTGACATTGCATGTCGGCCCGCGTCCGATTTTCCTGATTCTGGCGGGGTGTTGCCTGGTGGGATTATGGATGGCGCGGGGGCTGCCCACTGCCGGCCATAATTTGCACGGCACGCCGGGGCGACGCTTCCGGTTGCCCGACAGTGTGGCGACCTGGTCGTTTATCGAAGGTGTGGCGCTGGACGGGCTGTTTATCTTCGGCCTGTCGATTCAGGCGCAGAAGATCCTCGGTGGCAACGCGGTGCTGATTGCGGGCGGCTTGATGGCCCTGCGGTATGTCTCGGAACTGCTCCTGAGCCCGCTGGGTGGCCGCGCGGCGCAGCAGTTTGGTGCCACGTCGATGTTGTTGCTGTTTTCCTTTCTCAGCGCGCTGGCGCTGGGGGCGTTTGGCAGCCACTGGGTGATTGCGGGTGCTGCGGCGGTGCTGGTGTTGCGGGCGTTGCAACTGCCGTTGGTGACGACGCTGGTGGCGGAGCGCAACCCGGGGGCGATGCGGGTCTCGGCGTTGGCCTCGAATGCGGTATGGCGTGATGTGGGCGCGGGGCTTGGGCCGTTGTTGGCGGGGTTGCTGCTGCCGGTGGCGTCGGCGCCCTGGGTGTTTGGTGTGGCCGGGGCGGCGATTGCGGTCAGTGCGGTGTTCTGCTGGCGGGCGAAGATTTCGACTTGATGATGTGAGGCCGGTTGTGTCTTTTGACGAACATTTTGTGCGTTTGCTGGATGAGGCTTACCGGCATTGGACCGGGCAGGGGTTGCCGGCGCCCGAGGGGTTGGGGGGTGAGCAGCGGTTGACGTGGTTGCATGAGCAGGCGCCTTACAGCTTGCTGGCCCATGACGGGGCGGGTGATCCGCGTTTTATCTATGTGAATGAGTGTGCCTTGCGCTGCTTCAAGTATCCGCGTGAGGATTTTATCGGGATGCCTTCGCGGTTCAGTGCCTCGGAGCTGGATCGGCCGGCGCGGCAGGTGTTGATGGAGCAGGTTGGGGCCAAGGGGATTGCTCATGGCTACAGCGGGTGGCGGGTGGATGCGCAGAATCAGCCGTTCATGATTCATGACGGGGTGGTTTGGAATTTGTTGGGCGGGGTGGGGCAGGCGGCTTTGTTTTGGTTGGATGAGGGGGGGCTGAGTACATATCCGTTTCTTCGGTAACGGCGGCTTATGGTTTCGCTCTTACAGCGACTCACTTTGGAAAAGCCCCAAAGTAAGCAAAGGGCTCTGCCCCGCCTGTCGGCACCTCGCTAAGGCTCGGTGTTCCCTCACTCCGGCGATGCTCCGCGGGCCGCCGCGATGGGCCATCCTTGGCCCAGCGCGGCTAAACCGGCGTCCTGCCGGTTTACCCGCTCCGCACCACCTGCGTTCGGCCTCGGGCTTATTGGGGCAGTCAGAGCCAGATCAAGATCAAAATCTACAGCACAGCGGCCTACAGGCCGGCTTGAGTGGTAGAAGCCAGAGCAAAAGCCAAAGCGAAAGCAGAGCTGCTTTTCTGTAGGAGCCGGCTTGCCGGCGATGGCATCACCTCGGTGTGTCTGATGTACCGAGTTGTCTGCATCGCAGGCAAGCCAGCTCCCACATTTGACCGTGCCCGCTCCCCCCGGTGTCAGGGTAGTTGTCGCGTCCACCGCTTTTTTGAACACATTTCGGGGGCGGCAAGAGTATGGTCATGCCTTTCTACTCAGATGAACGTAAAGCCGCACTGCTGAAAATGATGCTTCCGCCCC